>JAFDGA010000012.1 GCA_019309545.1 Deltaproteobacteria bacterium | reverse complement strand
ATCTGCTCGGCATCTGCGGCACCGGGATGGCGGCCCTGGCCGGGATCCTCAAGGAACAGGGATACCGGGTCAGCGGCTCCGATGAGCATCCTTATCCGCCGATGAGCACCTTTCTGGAGAATTTGCAGATTCCGGTGCTGGGCGGCTATCGCCCAGAAAATCTCAGCCCGCGGCCGGACCTGGCAGTGATCGGCAACGTCATCCGGGCCGAAAATCCCGAGGCCCAGGCGGTGCTGGCCCAGGGCATCCCCCGCCTGTCGATGCCGGAGGCCCTGAACCGGTTTCTGGTGCGCGATCGCCAGGCCCTGGTGGTCAGCGGCACCCATGGCAAGACCACCACTGCCTCGCTGTTGGCCTGGCTGCTGGACGCGGCCGGGCGCGACCCGGGCTTTATGATCGGCGGCATCGTCAAGAATTTTCAGTCCAATTACCGGGTCGGGCAAGGGCCGTTCGTGGTGCTGGAAGGCGATGAATACGACACCGCCTTTTTTGATAAACGCCCCAAATTTTTGCTTTTTCAGCCCCGGTTGGCTATCCTCACCTCGATAGAGTTCGATCATGCGGATATTTATGCTGATCTAGGGCAGGTGACCCAGGCCTTTGAGACCTTTGTGACCCAGATGCCCACGACCAGTGAGTTGGTGGCCTGGGGCGATGCTCCTTTGGTCCGATCGGTGAGTGGACACAGCCCTGTTCCCGTCTGGTTCTATGGTCTGAATTCTAATGCTGCCTGGCAGGCCCGGGACCTGGAGCCGTTTGGGGCCGGGATGCGCTTTAGGGTTTATCGGCAGGGGAAATTTTGGGAGCGATTCTATGCCCCTTTGGCGGGCCGCCATAATGTCCTCAATGTTCTGGCGGTGCTGGCCAGCCTGAGCTCGCTGGGAATCGACCGGCAGATGCTCAAAGCGGCCCTGCCGGACTTTGCCGGGGTCAAACGCCGCCTGGAAGTGATCGGCGAGTTTGGCGGCATTACCGTGGTGGATGACTTTGCCCACCATCCCACCGCGGTGGCGGAGACCTTAAGAGCGGCCCGGGGCCGTTTTCCGGGCCGCCGCCTGGTCGCCGCCTTTGAACCCCGGACTAATACCAGCCGCCGCCGGATCTTCCAGCAGGATTATGTCCAGGCCTTTAAGGAGGCTGACCTGCTTCTGGTGCGTGAACCGCCGGATCTATGGAAAGTTCCCGAAGACGACCAATTTTCCTCGGTTCAACTGGCCGCGGAGCTGGAGGCTCAGGGTCAGCGGGCCCGCTATTTTCTGGACACCGATAGCTTGCTGGAAGGGCTGCTAACCGAAGCTACGTCTGGGGATATTATCCTGGTGATGTCCAACGGCAGTTTTGATAATCTAATCCCCCGCCTGATCCATGCTTTAACCACGGCAGCCTAATTCCCCCGAACTCAGTGAATCAACAGTTCGTGGAAAACCTGCTTAGGCTGGCGCCGGGTCATAACCACCTCCCGGCCATTCGGCCCCTCCACAATCACCGGAATTGGCTTTTCCTCCGGGGCATCGCTGTAGCTGGTGCAGATGGCCGCAGCCTTTAGCACCGAGGCCTCAGAATTAGCATTAGGAATTAAGGCTAAAGGGCCAGGGAAATTGCTGACCCGGAGACAGAGGTCAGTGGCCTGGCTAAGGGCGGCGATAGCCTCATTATCGCGTTGATGGCGGCCTACGACTAGCTTGGTCGAGGGACTTAAGCGGAAATGCCGTCCCCACTTGAGAAGCTCCAGATCGCGACGGCTGATCTGTGGCTGGTGCTGAAGCAGGTCCCGGAGCCGGGCTGCAAAACCGGCGTTAGTCAACAAACACCCCCCGGCCGGAGAGGGATAGTTGGTGATGCCATATTGGGCGGCCAGGGCCATCTGCCGTTTGCGGCCACGGCCGCTGAGATTCAAAAGCTGGTTCCGGTCCACCAGACCCTCTAATTCGGGCCGAGTCGGTTTCAACAGCCGGGCACATAACGGCCGCAGCAGCACATCCGCGTAGCCGGACTCCCGGGCAACGAGATTGAGCGCCCCCTTATGCTGGCTGAAAGGCCGCTGCCCCAGGACCTCGCCAGTAAATAAAAAATCATATCCGGCCGCGGTCATAATCTTCCCGCCTTCGCGCAGCATCAGGATATGACAGTCGATGCAGGGATTGAGCTCCCGGCCAAAGCCATGGGGCGGCTGGCGCAGCAAGGGGAGAAACTTTTCGGTCAGGTCCTCGACTTTAAGCGGCAGGTCTAGCTGGGCTGCCGACTCCAAGGCCCGCTCAGCCCCGAAAAAGGGGGTGGTCCAGACCAGTCCGGTAACCGCGATCCCCTGGTGCCGCAGCAGAGACACTGCCAACATGCTGTCCAGACCGCCGGAAAACAGTCCGAGTGCGGTAATATGCTTCATCAATAGGGGTAACTCTCCAGATCCGATCTCCAGACATATCATACCAAGAATTTAATAATAAGTCGCAAGCAAAGGGATATTTTTGTAGGGGCTTGATTTATCAAGCCCTTGAGGGTGCAATGCCTCATTAAGGGAGAAGGGAATGTCAGATCAATTATAAAAATCAGATCTGAGATTTAACTATAAAAGATTTTTGCGGGGAGGTTAGGGGGATCGCAGGCCTCCCCGCAAGCTCCTTTCCACCCCCTAAAGGATAGCCGGGGCGTTGGTCAAAAAGAATTTTCCCAAAAAAGATAAATATTAAATATAATATATTCATTAAATAAATCGAAGGCCCGGGTGGGAGACAGGTCGGGATGACGGTCCGCAGCGGAAAAGACTGTCTGGATTCAGGTATCCATATTCAGAATTTAATTGATATCGGGATCGCCCTCAGCAGTGAAACCGATCTTACCAGGTTATTAGAAAAGATTGTCTCCGAACTGCGCCGCTGGACCCAGGCCGATGGAGGCAGTCTCTACTTGCGGGAGGAAGATGCGCTCCATTTCGCAGTCGCCCAGAATGATACTCTGGCTCGCCTTCGGGGTTGCGATTGCCAGCTTTTTAAGCCCTACCGAATCCCTATCAATGAGGGGAGCATTGCCGGTTATGCCGCTCTTACCGGCACTATTCTTAATATTCCCGATGTCCGTCAACTTCCACCGGAGTTCCCTTATCACTTTAATGCCTCCTATGACATCCGTTTTGAATATCAGACCTGCTCTCTTCTGGTCGTGCCCCTTAAGGATCATTTGGGGGAGGTATTGGGGGTGCTGGAACTGATCAATGCCTTGAATGATCAGGGGGAGGTGATCCCCTTTGATCCCCGCTACGATGATATTGTCCGCTCACTGGCTTCACAGGCGGCGGTGGCCATTAATAACGCCCGTCTCATCCAAACTATCAAGGGTCTGTTTGAAGCATTGATGATCTATTCGGTTTCGGCCATCGATGCTCGCAGCCCCCATACTGCTGGACATTCCCGCCGGGTGGCGGCCTATTCCCTGGCGCTGGCCCAGGCCATCAACGAGGCTGCGCAGGGCCCCTTTGCCGAGGTGAATTTCAGCGAGCCGGAGTTGGAGGAGTTACGCTTCAGTGCCTGGCTGCATGATATCGGAAAAATCGGAGTTCGGGATTGTGTCCTGGACAAAAACCAGAAGCTGGCCCTCGAGACTATGAATGCAATCCGCTGGCGGTTTTACCTGGCTCAGTTCCAGGCCATTACCCCTGAGCAGCAACAATCCCTCGAAGCTGATTATCGTTTCCTCGAGCAGCTGAATCAATTAAACTACCTGCCCGCCGAGGCCCCGGAGCGATTACATGGCCTGGCTCGGCAGCTAGTCCGTCTGCCTTCGGGAACGACTCAACCTTTGCTTACGGAAGCGGAACTCTCCGACCTGCTGATTTTACGGGGTAACCTGACGCCCCAGGAATATGCCGAGATCCAGAGCCATGTTCTCCACACTATTAATATTTTACAGAAAATTCCTTTTAGTAAACATCTGGCCCAAGTGCCCCGCTATGCTGCCGCCCATCACGAGCGATTGGATGGCTCCGGGTATCCCTTTCACCTGACTGCTCCAGATCTTCCTTTACAGGCCCGGATTTTGGCGGTAACGGATATTTTTGATGCCTTGACTGCTACTGATCGACCTTATCGGGCTGCCTGTACGGCGGATCAGGCCTGTGAGATTTTGAGGGCCGAAGCCCACAAAGGAGCCCTGGACAAAGATTTGGTCGAACTTTTTATCTCCAGGAAAATCTACCAACAAATTCTGGATAAGGATGACTGAGCCGTTATACCCTTACCTCGCCAGCAATCTCTGGCAGATAACTACGGATTCATGCTGCCGGTTTGATAGCCCTTTAAATCCAGAGTCAGATAACGCCAGCCCAGGCGTTTAGTAAGCATCATCAGCGTGGCGCGTAGTTCCGCTGACAGCAAGCGGGCCCAGTTCTCAGTAGGCAATTCCAGGCGCACCAAGGAGCCGTGCACACGCCACCGCACCGGGGCCAGACCTTGGTTAAGCAGAAATTGCTCCGCGGTGGCAACCTTCTCCAGATCGGTGCGCGTCAGCTGGGTGTAAGGCGGGAAGCGGGTGGCCAGGCAGCTCTGGGCTGGCTTATCCCATCCCTGCAAGCCCATTTCCTGACTCAAGCTACGGATTTCGGCTTTAGTAAGGCACATTTCCTGCAGGGGACTTCTGACTCCCAGTTCCCGGGCCGCCTGATGTCCTGGGCGGTAGTCTTCTAAATCATCCCGATTGGCGCCATCGAACAGCACCTCTCCGCCCCACTGGGCCAGCACCTTTAGCGCCAGGTGATAGATCGCGGTTTTGCAGGCATAGCAACGTTGCGGGGTATTCTGGCGAAAATCAGGAAGGCTTAAAGGATCAAACTCCAGCTCGAACTGGGTGACTCCCAGGTTGCGGGCCAATTGCCGGGCCTCGACCCGTTCCTGGGGGAGATTATGGGGACCGTACAGGGTCAATGCTGCCAAACCCTCACCCATAATATCATGCGCCACTTTGAGCAGCAGCCCGGAGTCGACGCCGCCGGAGAACAGAAGCACTCCTTTTCGCCAGGTGCTAATTAAGTTTTGGAGTCGGGTCAGCCGGTCGGCTAATTCGGGGACGAGAGAAGGCATCAGGATGAGGGCAATAACTCTACCGGTTCACCCAACTGGAAGCGCCCGGTCATAATCCACTCCTTCAAGGTCAGGGCAATCTCCCGGGCCCGGACTAGGCTGGATAAAGGCACGGTCTGCACTTCCTGGCCAGCCACCGTAACAATTCCACTTTTCAACTGGGCATAACTCACCTGACCCAAAATACGGCCCGTACCCTGAGGATAATCCTCGCTATAATCGATCACCGGAGCAAAGATTTCCTCGTCCGATACCGCGCAGTAATGGGCAATTTCCTCATTCAACAAGGGAATCGGCACCCCCAGCCCGACTGCCAGTGAACAGCCATAGCCTAAGATGCTAACTCCCACCAGATAGCGGGAATTCATCTGTTTTAAATCACCGATGACCATCAGAGTGCCGGCCGGCCTTAGGGGCACGCCGTTTTCCCCCCGGGGCACGGCCGGATTGTGTTGAGTACCAGGCCAACAGACATAGCCCACGCCTCCTCCCAGAAAGATGCGGGTGCCAATGCCAATGGTGCGATAAAAGGGGTCATTGAGTAAGGGACTGAGTTGACCGGCGGTGCAGTAATTGGCATTGCCGGCCCGGGGTCGCAGCGGTCCCATATAGGTGTAAATGATGTGGTTGGAGAGATTTATAGCGCAGTTGTAATTCTGATAAGCATTTCGGGGGTTACATAGCACCGCGTTGACGGTTCGGGCCAGGGTCAGCTCTCGCTCCACTCTCTTATTGGGGTAACAATCGGTCCCATAGCCTTCGGCCACCAGGTGCACACTTTTGCCATCCACCAGCTCCTCAATGACATGGCCGCCGCCATATTTAAACTCCCCTGGGTAGACCTTGTTGAGCGGATCATCCAGGGCCGGCTCAGTTGCTCCCAAAAAGACATCTACCGCGGCCAGGCCGCCATAGGCCGGGACCCCGTTGAACCACACTTTGGAGGCCCGGATCGGCGGCTGGCTCTGGCCGAAATTGATAAACGCCCCAGAAGAACACATGGGTGAAAAGGTCCCGGTAGTAACTACATCCACGGTGCGGGCTGCCTCGACTTCTCCTTTCTCGCGCACCAAGTCAATAATCTCATCAGCGGTGACTACTATGGCTTGACCTTTTCTAATCTTCTCGTTAATCTCCTGGTAGGTTTTATTGACTTGATATTTTGCCATAAATTATCCTTAAAAGAAGAAATCTAACTAAGTTGGCACCTGATTTAGGATAAGGGTCTTGGAGCTTTGGGAAAGTACTGGGAGCTTTTTCATTACCGCCTTAGTCTCCCTGTTCATCATTATCGACCCCTTGGGAAATATTTTTCCTTTCCTGGCATTGTCGGCCAATTACCCTCCCCCTACCCGCCGACGGCTGGCCTTCCGGGCTTGCTTGACCGCCTTCCTCATCCTGACCGGATTCCTGTTTCTGGGTCGTGCTTTACTAGATTACTTCGGTATTACCATTGCCGCCTTCCAGATTACCGGGGGGCTGATCCTTTTCCGGATCGCCTTTGAGATGCTGGAGGGGCGCAGCCCGGTTACCCGTCATTATACCTCAGGCAGCCTGGATGCCCGCGATTACCGTGATATTTCTTTGGTGCCGCTGGCGGTGCCCTTGTTAAGCGGGCCGGGGGCGATCTCCACCGTCTTGGTACTTAGTAGTCGGGTCTCCCAGCCCTTGGAGATTGCTGCTCTGTTCGTGTCTTTGGCCCTAATATTGCTCTTTGCTTACCTGGCCTTCTGCTTTGCTACCCGGCTGGCCGAAGTCCTCAAGGAATCCGGCATGCGTCTGGTGACCCGGCTCATGGGCCTGATCCTGGCGGCGCTGGCCGTGCAATTTGTCCTGGATGGCCTCCAGGCTGCCTTTGAGTTTCTCAGACCTCAATAAAAATCCACCGGATCGATGCGCCGATTGACGGCCCAATGAAAGTATAGATTACTGGGCAATCCCTGAAAAATATAGGAATTGGGAGGCCTGAGCAAACGCCGCCAGATAGAGGGGAACGAGTAGAACTTCTGAAAGCAGCGCCAGACCCCGGCTTCGCATTCTTCTGGGGTCATATGTTTGGGATAAAAGTTGCAGATCATGCCCAAATACTTTTCGGCCTCAGGATTATGAATCCGGCCTTCCTGATTGAGTTGATCCCACATCGGGGTCCCGCGGCGCGGGGTCACCGAATTGAAAAAGGCCATGGGGGCTTTGATACGCTCCAGGAAGTCCAGGGTTTCATTGAATAAGCCCATCTGGTCGCCATCCAGACCAAACATGAAATTCAAGGAATAAAAGATCCCCCTTTCCTGCAGTCGTTTCAGCATCCATTCGTAGTCCGCCACCGGATTCTGGACCTTTTCAATCGAGGCAATGCTTTCCGGACAGACATTTTCAATGCCGATGTTGACATGGTAACATCCAGATTTCTTAGCCAGATCAAGCAGCTCCTCATCCCGGGAGGTGTTGATCGTCCATAAACAGCTCCAGCGGATATTTAAAGGGATTATCCCCCGGAACAATTCTTTGGCATAATCCCGATGGCCGGTGAGATTGTCGTCGATAAAATAGATCTTCTTTAATCCAGTGATACGCACAATGGCCTTGATTTCTTCCAGAACTTCCCCAATCGGCCGGCGGCGATAGGTATGCCCGTAAACTATGGGCACCTCGCAGAAGCTGCAATGGTAGGGACATCCCCGTGAAGTCTGGGTGGGCGCAATCTTCACCCGATAGCGCCGAAAGTCGAATAACTCCAGCCGGGGCCGTGGTAAACCGACCATATCATGGAAACCTTCTGCCTGATAACGCCGCTTAAGACAACCGCGGCGGGCGTCTTCGAGTACCTGCTCCCAGACTGCTTCAGCTTCCCCCACCACGACCGCGTCGCAGTGTTCCATGGTCTCCTCAGGGTGCAGGGAGACGTGGAAGCCGCCCATCACCACTGGCACTCCTCGGCAGCGAAATTCCTGGGAAATCTGAAAGCCCCGCTCCGCGGTCGCACAGGTGGCGGTGATTCCGACCAGATCATAATGACGATCATAGGGAATGGGGCGGAGACGATCATCAACTACTTCGACCTGAATATGACGAGGGGTTAAACCGGCCAGATAGGGAATGGTCAACCCTAGGAGCCATCTGGTTTTACTACGCAAAATACGTTTATTGGGATAAAATGTGGTCGGTTGCACCAACAAAATTCTCACTGGCTGTTTTCCTCCTTGCCACCGCGGTGCCGGTAGCTCTATCCTATTTTACTAAATCCTAAGATTGGAAAAATCAATAAAAAATTTGACCCGACGGCGGCATTGTATTACGATATAAGTCAATTTAGGATCGGGAACTGAGCAGTCGCTCCCCCTATCCGGTCGGCCCCAGAGAGAGTTTTTTGCGCCTGATAAATTGCCCCCTGTGTGAGCAGGACCATACCCGCCGAGTGCATCAAAGGTCTTTCCTAACTCTGACCGTCACCACGGTCCTATGCCCGGGTTGCGGGTTAGTCTATCATAACCCGGTAGTCGAAGACCAGGACCGGATGGCCTTGGGCCTAAGCGCGCGGCAACTGCACACTAATGCACCGATGGATGCTCGTCATCGGCGCCGGGTGCAACGCCGGGCCGTCTACCAGCACGATTTTCTCAAGCCCTGGGTGCGCCCCGGCCTGATGGGCTTGGAGGTCGGGGCCGGGTTGGGCGTCCTCAGCGCGGGGTTGCAACAACAAGGGGTTCAGATCTTGGGAGTGGAGCCGGACCCCCAACAGGCCGAATATGCTCGCCGGCAATTTGGACTTACCATGGTAACGGGGCGGTTCGAAGAACTAGATTTATCCGGTCAGCAGTTCGACCTGATCCTGGCCTCGCATGTCATTGAGCACTTTCCAGACCCCCTAAAATTCTTGATCACGGCCCGCTCTCTGGCCGCCCCGGGGGGACGGCTTTTCCTGGAAACGCCCAATATTCTTGTCCCCAAAGTGGGGCCGCGGCGGGTGTTCTCGATCCCGCACAACTTTTATTTTACCCCTCAGACCCTAACCTGGATGCTGCTCAAGGCCGGCTGGCAGGTTGAAAGAACCAGAGTTTTCAGGCGGGATAGTTTTTTGGTACTGGCCCGGGCCAGCCAGGTCCAGATCCCCTCCCTCGACCCCGCCCACCCCTTTCAGGTATGGCAGGCCATCTGCCGCCACCGTTATCTCTATTACCTCAAATTTCTCTTCCTGCTGCGCAAAATTCCTGCCTGGCAACGACACTGGATGTATCAGTTCCAGGAATATTAACCGGTCTGAGCTCTTTTTCAGACACCGATTTAGTGGCCGCTACTTCCGCTTCAGAGGGATTACCCTGGCTTTAGCTTCGGGTTCCGGGGGCGACTGTAAGGGAGGAGGCTTTGGAGGGATTAGCTCCAGACGCACAGGGGTTCCCCCCATGGTAAATTCTTGGCCATTTATTTGCACATCTTCCAGGATCCAAAATATACTCCGCAGGGGAATCCCCAGGACCAGCAGTTCGACCTGGTACCAGCCCCGTTTAACATCAGGAGTGATATCATTGATGCGGGCAAAAAAAGCTGGTTTCCGGTCCATGTGCACCAGAACCAGGTCATTGATCGTTGCCATACAAGCTCCGGATTCGATATAATAAAATCACGGTTCCAATATGGTAAATTACTTTACCATAACTATCCTAAAATGCACAACGTCATATCACTCAGAGCATTTAAAAGGTTAATTTGAGGTGAGGGCCGGGGGGGACCCCCGGCCCTCACCTCTAGCTCCCCTCCCAACCTCCCTTAAGAGGTTGGGGGAGAGGGTTTGAGAAAGGGGGGATAGGGGTCTCCAACCCTTAGCCCCCTCTCCCAAGAGCTGTTTTTTTCTAACCCCAATTCATTTATTTTATAAACTGAGTAATATCTTAAGCTTCAAAATGGAGAAAATCGGAAAACCGATGACGACAGAGACCAACCAGCCCCAATTTTTAGACTTGAGGGATGAAATTAAACGAGATGAGCGTGGTTTGGCATATTTCCCTTTCCGGGAGGCGACTGTTACCTGTGAAGGGGCAACCATCCTCAAGAGCCTTCATTTAGTGTCCATATTACCCGGCCAGGTGCGGGGCAACCACCAGCACCCTCACAAGCGGGAATGGCTCTATGTATTCCACGGAGAAGGCAACTTTGTCTGGCAGGATGATCAGGGGCAAAAGCACCAGCGACGGTTGGCCGGTGACCGGACCATGGTAATCATACCTCCCGGGATGCCGCATGCTCTTAGCAATGATGGCTCCCAGGTCCTCTATCTGCTGGCCTGGCGGATTCCGGAAAGGTTCGAAGTCAGCGAGCCGGACACAGTGCCCAGCCCGATCCCTTGAGAACGGGCTAAGTTATGCTTATGCTGCGCTTTTCTCAGCTTTCTGCTCACCTTGGCAAGTTGATCCGGCTTCCAGAAACCTAATCAGGTGACAGAGGGTTTGGTTATAGGGGGTAGTCAGCCCCAATTGATCCGCATAGCGGCAGATGGCGCCGTTTAAGGCATCGATTTCGGTGCGCCGACCCCGGCGGAGGTCCTGTAACATGGAGGGCAGATGCGCGGCAGTAGGCGGCACCAGGTTCTCCAGGAAATGCTGAAAGTAGCTTGTGGCGCTCGGCTGACTTAAAGGAATCGCCAGAGCCGCGGCTACCTGATAAATCTCCTGGATCAGGGCCAACATCAAATCCCGGGTGGCGGGATTATCCGCCAGAGCCCCGTAGGCCACTCCCAAAATGGCTCCCAGGGGATTGAGAGCACAGTTATAAAGCACCTTATCCCATATGTGGGTGAGGATATTATCTACTATGGCGGTGGGAATGCCGGCCCGGTTGAGATCCGCCGCCAACTGTTCCAGAACGGCTGGCGAAGTCTCTTCGGATGTGGCTCCCAGCAACACTCTATCAGCGTAAACCGTGACAGTAGAGACCCCGGGCTTGGTGATCTCCGCCCCAAAGATTACCCGTGCCCCGATGGTACGGGCAGCGCCGAATTCCTGGGCCAGGATGTCGATATTGCCCAAGCCGTTTTGCACCGAAACGATCAGGCCATTTGGGGCCAGCAGTCCCTTTACGGCCCGAGCCGCGGTTAGGGTATCAAAAGACTTTACACAGAGCAGAATAATATCGTAAGGGTCAGGGGAGGGCTGGTCAGGTTGCAGAGCCGCCACCGGCCCCAGGTGGAATTGCCCCCAGATGCCGTTGACGGTTAAGCCCTGGGTGATTAGATGTTCAAAATGGGGTCCTCGACCGCCAAAGGTTACCTGGTGACCGGCATGCTGCAGCAAACCACCAAAGACCGTGCCCAGCGCCCCGGTTCCCATGATCAAATATCGCATACCGACTCTTTTCTAAAACTATGATTACTCCCCGTCAGGCTATCAAAGAATTGTTACAGGAGCAACCTCTTTCGATCCGAGAACTTTCCCAGCGCCTGTCGTTATCTGAAAAGGAGGTGCTGGATCATCTGGGCCATATTGCCCGGGCCCCAGGCCCAAGCCACCGTTTTCAGATCATTCCGGCGGTCTGCCAGCATTGCGGCTTTGTCTTCAAAAAACGGGAGCGGCTCCGGACGCCTTCCCGCTGTCCGCTCTGCCGCCAGCAGTCGATCAGCCGCCCCCGCTTTGCTCTGATACTAAAGTAGGGATAAGCAGATGAAGATGGGCAAGGCTCGCTTGCCCGGATTGGTTATTCCACCGTCACGCTTTTGGCCAGATTGCGTGGCTGGTCAACATCGGTGCCCCGCAGATCAGCGATATGGTAAGCCAGCAGTTGCAGCGGTACCACCAGCAGAATAGGGGACAGCGCCAGGGTGGTCTCCGGAACCGGGATCAAGGTTTCAACCTTTTCATACACCGGGTAATTGTCGGCTTCGCTCAGGGCGATGACCCGGCCTCGCCGGGCGACTACTTCCTCGATATTGGCCATCATTTTATCAAACACCGGGCCTCGGGTGGCCAACACCACCACTGGCAAATGCTCATCAATCAGAGCAATGGGGCCGTGCTTCATTTCTCCGGCCGGATAGCCCTCGGCATGGACGTAGGAGATTTCCTTAAGCTTTAGGGCGCCCTCCAGGGCGATCGGATAATGGATCCCCCGGCCCAGATAGAGAAAATCCTGGGCATGGACATAGCGCTGGCCAATTTCTCGCAACTTCTGGTCATAGTCCAAAACCTCCTGGACTAAAGTAGGCAATTTTAACAAATTGGCCAGTTGCTCCCGCACCTGATCCTGGGTCTGACGGCCTAGCCGGCGGGCCAGAAAAAGACTTATCAAGAACAGGGCTACCAGTTGGGTGGTAAAGGCCTTGGTGGAGGCCACCCCAATCTCGGGCCCGGCATGGGTATAAAAGACGTTTTCGGATTCCCGCGCAATCGATGACCCGACCACATTGCAGATGGCCATGGTGCGCGCTCCTTTGGCCTTGCCTTCCTTCAAGCCCGCCAGGGTATCAGCGGTCTCACCGGATTGGGAGATGGGAATCAACAGGGTATGCGGATCAACGAAGGGATTGCGATAACGGAATTCTGAGCCCAAATCCACCTCAACCGGCAAACGGCACATATCCTCCAATAAAAATTTGCCAACCAGCCCCGCATGGTAAGAAGTGCCGCAAGCCACCAGGGTGATTTTCTTAAGCTGTTGCAGGTCCTTATCAGCCAATTTAAATTCTTCCAGAAATATTTCCCCCTGGTCGGGGTCGATCCGGGTGCGGAAGGTATCAATCAGGGCCCGGGGCTGTTCAAAGATCTCTTTTTGCATAAAATGCTTGTAGCCCGCCTTCTCGGCCATGGCCGGGCTCCAGGTGATGGTGATCACCGGCCGCTTCACCGGTTGGCCGTCTTGGCCTTCCAGGGTAAAGCCGCCGTCCTTCAGGATGACCAAGTCATGGTCTTCCAGGAAGACCACCTGCCGGGTATGGTGGAGAATAGCCGGTATATCCGAGGCGACAAAATATTCGCCGTTCGCCAGTCCTAAAATGAGCGGGCTTTCCTTGCGGGTCGCAATCAGCGTGCGGGGTTCCCGGGCGTTAATTACCACCAGGGCAAAGGAACCGCGGATTTCCTTGAGCGCCAGCTGCACCGCCTGGACAAAATCCGCCCCCCGGCAACTATATTTGTAGATTAATTGCGAGACAATCTCGGTATCAGTTTCGGAAGAAAAACTATGCCCTTCCTGGATCAGGCTCTGCTTCAGCTCCAGGTAATTCTCGATAATGCCGTTGTGCACCACGGCAATATGGCCGACCTGATGGGGGTGGGCGTTGGTCTCCGAGGGGCGGCCGTGAGTGGCCCAGCGGGTATGGCCGATGCCCATGGTGCCGGACAGCGGTGACTCCTGGAGCAATTTATCCAATTCTTTCAATTTGCCCAGACTGCGCCGGATCTCCAGGCCGTTATTGCCGATGACCGCCATCCCGGCCGAATCATAGCCCCGATATTCCAAGCGTTTCAGACCTTCGAGCAGAAGGGGCATGGCCTGCTGGGCCCCTAGATAACCTACAATACCGCACATACACCCCCCATTTATTTTTGTATTTGGAAAGGAATTGTTCACGCCCAGACGCAAGGGTCGGGAAGTTATAGCATTAATTCTTGGTGGGTTTAGCGTCTTAGCGTGAATTATAATTTTACCTAGGTTTGATCTCTTTTATAACCTGGCGGCCGCGGGCGATGGCCAGTTTGTCAGGGGGGACGTCCTCGGTAATCGTGGACCCAGCGCCCACATAAGCTCCGGCACCGACGGTTACCGGGGCGACCAGGGCGGTATTACTGCCGATAAAGGCTCCTGCTTCAATAACGGTCCGATATTTCTTCTGGCCATCATAATTACAGGTGATGGTTCCGGCCCCGACATTGACCTCCGGGCCGACCTCGGCATCGCCCAGGTAGGTGAGATGCCCGGCCTTGACCCCAGTATGGATCAGCGATTTTTTCACTTCCACAAAATTGCCGATCTTGGCTCTTTCCCGGATCTCACTCTGGGGCCGCAGATGGGCAAAAGGCCCGATCTGGACCTCATCGGCAATCACGCTACCGGTGATCACCGTAGACATTTTGATGATCACCCGGGCTCCCAAAGTGCTATCAGCGATCTTGACATTGGGCTCCAGGCAACAGCCGGGGCCGATGGTCGTGCTACCCAGCAGATAACAATTTGGGTAGATTACTGTATCCGGACCGATCTGAACGTCGGCCTCGATGTAAGTGGTCTCGGGGTCGATCAAGGTAACTCCGGCCAGCATATGGCGCTCATTGATCTGCTGCCGCACCTGGCGACTGACCACCGCCAAATCCACCCGGTTATTGATTCCCTGAAAACTCATGGCCTCCGGTGCCCTAAGACTGGCAACCTGCAAATTTCGGGCCTGAGCCTGGGCGATGACATCGGTGAGATAAAGTTCCTGCTGGTCATTATCTGGTCGCAGATTCCCCAGCGCGGTAACCAAAAAAGGCACATGGAAGCAGTAAATGCCGGTGTTAATTTCCCGAATTGATAATTCCTCTGGCTTGGCATCCCGGGCCTCGACAATTTTGAGAATATTGCCTTGACCATCTTTAACAATGCGGCCATAACTGCCCGGCTCGGCCAACTCCACGGTGAGTACGGTGGCCACCACACCGGTTTGGCAATGCTGATGGTATAAAGCTTCCAAGTAAGCGCTCGGCAACAGCGGCACATCACCGCAAACTACCAGCACTGACCCTTGATAACCGCCCAGGGCCTGGCAAGCCACCTGGACCGCATGGCCGGTGCCTAATTGCGGTTCCTGGGTCACAAAGGTGACCGGAGAAGAGGAGAACGCGGCTTTCACCGCCTCGGCCTGATAGCCGACCACGGCAATTATTTTATCAACCCCCAATTTGTTCAAGGTCTCTAGGGAATAGGCCAACATAGGGCGGCCCATGATGGGATGTAGCACCTTGGCCAGTTCCGATTTCATCCTGGTGCCCTTGCCCGCGGCCAGGACAATCGCAACCAATTCTGACATTTCTGTAGCCATCATCCGAATCCAAAATCTTTAACAGATATGTTTATAATAATGAACATCAGCAGATCCGGCCTAACTGCCTAAATAAAAAGGCAAGTCTTATTAGACTTGCCTTTTTTTATATGATTGTCAACAGAAAATTTAGCGGGTAGCGACCTTCATGCGCATGATAGAGCGGCGCAAGGCCGCTTCCGCCCGGGCCCAATCTATATCGGCAGTTCTACCCATAGCCAGACGGCGTTCGGCCCGTTCCCGGGCCCGCCGGGCCCGCTCGACGTCGATTTCATGGCCGCGTTCAGCGGAGTCGGCCAGGATCGTCACCTTCTGGCCAGTCACTTCGGCAAAGCCGCCACCTATGAACAGGTACTGGACCTGGCCGCCCTTCCGGTAATACATCTCGCCAATCTCCAGGGCGGAAAGGAAGGGGATATGGTTCACCAGCACGCCGAACTGGCCTTCCACACCGGGAGCGACGACAATGTCGACCTCTTCGGAGACCACCTTGCGGTCGGGAGTAACGACCTCCAATAACAAACTCTTTTCTGCCATGATTCCCCCTTATACGGAAAGGGCTTAGCCCATGGCCGCCAGACGCTCGGCTTTAGCTACGACCTCTTCAATGCCGCCGACCATATAGAACGCCTGCTCAGGGATGTCATCATGTTTTCCTTCCAGGATTTCCTTAAAGCCCCGCACGGTATCGGGCACCGACACGAATTTACCCTCGGTCCCGGTAAATTCGGCGGCCACGAAGAACGGCTGGGACAGGAAACGCTGAATCTTACGGGCCCGAGCCACAGTGATCTTGTCCTCTTCAGAAAGCTCGTCAATGCCCAAAATGGCGATAATATCCTGCAAATCCTTATACTTCTGCAGGGTCATCTGGACGTTCCGGGCTACCGTATAGTGCTCCTCGCCCAACACCGCCGGATCCAAGATCCGAGAGGTGGAATCGAGCGGGTCCACCGCCGGATAGATGCCCAGCTCGGCGATCTGCCGGGAAAGCACCACGGTGCCGTCCAGGTGCGCGAAGGTGGTGGCCGGGGCTGGGTCAGTCAGGTCGTCGGCGGGCACATACACACACTGCACGGAAGTAATCGAGCCTTTCTTGGTCGAGGTAATCCGTTCCTGTAACTCGCCCAAGTCAGTACCCAAGGTAGGCTGATAACCCACCGCCGAAGGCATGCGGCCCAACAGCGCCGAGACCTCAGAGCCGGCCTGGGTGAAACGGAAGATGTTATCGATAAACAGGAGCACATCCTGGCCTTCCACATCCCGGAAGTACTCGGCCGCGGTCAAACCGGTCAATCCCACCCGGGCACGGGCACCGGGAGGTTCGGTCATCTGACCGTAAATCAGCGCGGCTTTGGGTAAGACCCCGGATTGTTTCATTTCCAAATAGAGGTCGTTGCCTTCCCGGGTGCGCTCACCGACGCCGGCGAACACCGAAATACCACCATGGTGCATGGCGATATTGTGGATCATTTCCATCATGATGACGGTTTTGCCGACCCCCGCACCCCCGAACATGCCCATCTTGCCGCCTCGGGGAAAGGGGACCAGCAGGTCCATCACCTTGACCCCGGTTTCCAGAACCTTGACAGAAGTATCCTGATCGACGAAGGACGGCGCCGAGCGATGGATGGGGTAGTATACTTTGGCATCAACCGGTCCCATCCCATCCACCGGCTTGCCCACCACGTTCAGGACTCGGCCCAAGGCCTCGAAGCCGACCGGCACAGCAATGGGCTTGCCGGTGTCCTTAACCGGCATCCCCCGCACCAGACCATCGGTGGTATCCATGGCGATAGTGCGGACCATATTATTACCCAGGTGTTGAGCAACCTCAACCACCAGATTATCTTCGCTGTCATCGATAGCTGGATTAGTAATTAGCAAGCCGTTCAGAATCTCAGGAAGTTTGCCTTCCTCAAATTCCACGTCAACGACTGGACCAATGACGCGGGCGATATGTCCAATATTCATAATCTCCAGGTCCTCCTCAAATTTTGGGGCTAGCCTTTGAGGGCTTCCGCCCCGCCGATTATATCCATTAACTCCTTGGTAATAGCCGCTTGTCGAGCCTTATTCATTACCAGGGTGAGTTGCTGAATCATGTCTTTGCAGTTACTGCTGGCATTGTCCATGGCCGTCATCCGGGCAGCATGTTCGCTGGTGGAATTTTCCAGAAACCCATGATAGACCCTCACATTGATGTAACGGGGCAGGAGATAGTCTAGAAATTGGGCCTCCGGGGGTTCACAGAGGTATTCCTGAGCCGGACCCTCCTCCTCTGTCACCTCCGGGCTGATAGGTAACAGCTGCACCAACGTCGGACGCTGGATGGCCATGTTGACAAACTCGGAATAGATCAGATAGACTTCCTGCACCTCGCCGTTGTTAAAGGGAGTTACTACCTCCCGGGCGACGGCGATGGCGTCATTGAAGTCAAATTTATTCCAGACATCAACATAACCCATTCGGATGTTGGCCTTGCGACGCCGGAAAAAGTCTCGCCCTTTTCGACCGACACAGGTAAGCGAAACCTCAATGCCGTCAGCCTCTTTGGCCTTAACGAACTTTTCGGCCGCAGTAATCAGATTCATATTAAAACTGCCGCATAGTCCTCGATCGGCGGTCAACAATACCAGCTCAATCTTTTCCACCAAGGGGGTCCGGACAAAAAACGGATGCGCTTCCGGTTCCACCCGTCCGGCGATGCTGCTTAACATCTGAGAAAATGCCGCGGCATAAGGACGAAATTGTTCCATCCGGGCCTGGGCCCCGCGCAGTTTGGCTGCCGCCACCATATTCATTGCCTTGGTGATCTGCTGGGTTTTTTGAACCGCCCCGATTTTTCGTTTGATATCGCGTAACGTTGCCATCGCCTCAGTTTACCCTCCTTGATTGCCGGTGGCCCCGGTCATCAGGCGGCCTGGCTGGCTTGGAATACGGTTTTGAATTCTCCCAGGGCAGCTTTCATCTTCTCATCCAGATCAGGGCCGATCTCTTTCTTTTCCTTGATTTCGGTGAAGATCTCTGGATACTTGCCTTCAATAAAATCGTAGAGTTGCCGTTCGTAGTCGCCGAGTATTTCAACCGGCCACTCGTCTAAGTATCCCCGGGTTCCGGCATAGATGATGGTGATCTCTTTTTCCATGGGCAAAGGCTGATACTGGGGCTGCTTGAGAATTTCTACCAGCCGGATGCCTCGGTTCAACTGGAACTGGGTCGATTTGTCCAATTCCGAACCGAACTGCGCAAAAGCGGCCAATTCCCGATACTGAGCCAGATCAAGACGTAGTGAGCCTGCCACCTGCTTCATGGCCTTGACCTGGGCGGCGCCACCGACCCGGGAGACCGACAGCCCGACGTTGATCGCCGGCCGCACCCCGGCAAAGAACAATCCTGGTTCCAGATAGACCTGGCCGTCAGTAATGGAGATCACGTTGGTGGGAATATAGGCCGATACGTCCCCGGCTTGGGTCTCAATGATAGGTAAGGCCGTTAAGGAGCCTCCTCCCAGCGAGTCATTTAATTTGGCCGCTCGCTCCAGGAGCCGGGAGTGATTATAAAAAATGTCGCCCGGATAGGCTTCCCGTCCCGGTGGACGCCGCAGGAGCAGGGAAATCTGCCGATAAGCCGCAGCCTGTTTGGACAGGTCATCATAAATGATCAGGGCGTGACGGTTGGTGTCGCGGTAATATTCGCCCATGGTACAGCCGGAATAAGCGGCAATATACTGCAGGGGGGCCGGCTCACTGGCGGTCGCCGAGATCACGATGGTATGTTTCATGGCTCCGTGTCGTTCCAAGGCGTCCACCACCTGGGCCACGGTAGATTTTTTCTGGCCAATGGCGACATAAATGCAAATAACGCCGGATTCTTTCTGGTTAATGATTGAATCCACACAAAGCGCGGTTTTGCCGATCTGGCGGTCGCCGATAATCAGTTCCCGCTGCCCCCGGCCAATCGGGGTCATGGCATCAATGGCCTTATAGCCAGTGTACATCGGCTCATTCACCGGCTGGCGGTCAATAACCCCTGGGGCCTTTAATTCAATGCGGCGAAACTCCTTGGCTTCGATGGGCCCCTTGCCGTCTATCGGGTTACCAACCGGGTCCAGCACGCGGCCAATAACCGCATCACCCACTGGTACTTCAGCGATACGTCCGGTCCGTTTGACAATATCGCCTTCCTTGATGTGGATATCTTCACCCAGGATGGCGCAGCCGACATTATCTTCTTCCAGGTTCAGGGCAATACCGTAGATACCGCCAGGAAATTCCAACAATTCCATGGCCATGCATTTTTCTACCCCATGAACCCGGGCGATCCCATCACCGACTGAGAGCACCGTCCCCGTCTCGGCTACCTCAACCTTGGTCTCGTACTCCTTGATCTGGGTCCGGATGATCTGACTGATTTCTTCAGCTCTGATTTCCATTTAAAAAACCTCACTCCTTTTCAAAGATTCGGTTAAACTTTGAAGTTGGGTCCGTACACTGCCGTCCAAGATCAGGTCTCCGGCCCGGGCCAAGACCCCCCCGATGATCGTCGGGTCCTCTTCCACCTCCATTACTACCGTATTACCGGTAATCTTTTCCAGGGTTTCACGGATGCGGGTCAAGGTAGTCTCGTCCAGAGGAAACGCGGTCTTTACTTGGGTACGGCTGACGTTCTCCAACTGATCGACTAGCTGTTGGTAAACTTGAGAGATTCCCAGCACGGCATCAATACGTCGTTTGTCGAACAGCAGTTTAACAAAGTTTGACACTATCGGGGATAAATTGATTAGCTCAACAATGCGGAGCAAAACACTTTTGCGATCATCTTGGCTGTAAATGGGATTAATGATGGCGTTTTTGAGGTCTGGTTCCCGTTCCAGCAGATGGGCAAAAGCGCTGAGTTCCTCCCCATAATCCTTATACCGGCCATCCTCCTTGCCAATGGTCAGTAAAGCCTTGGCATAACGTCGGGCAATGGTCAGATTAATCAATGGGCTTCCACCACCTTTGTCAAGTATTCATCAACCAACCGCTGTTGGTCGTCGGCCGTAATGTGTTCTTTGATCAGACCTTCGGAAAGCTGGGCGGCCGTTTCCACCAGCTCTCGTTTTAAATCAGCGGCAGCCTTTTTCGTTTCGGCCTCAATGGTCAAGGCCGCCATTTCTTTGATCCGAGCCGCGGCCTGCTCGGCCCGCTCGATGATCCTAGCCTTTTCGGCTTCGCCTTCAGCGATAAAAATTTTAATGATCTTTTCCCGCTCTTCAGCTACGGTGGCCAGTCGGGCCTGGGCCTCGGCCAGAGCCTTTTCAGCTGCAGCCTTCTGGCTCTCCAACTCCTCCAGGTTCTGAGCGATCTGCTGTTTGCGGCCAGCAAAGAACTCCTTTATGGGTTTGGTTGCCAGTTTAATTAGAATTCCGGCAAACACCACAAAGTTTACGGTTCGCCAGATCAGGTCTTTAATTCTGGCCGCGTCATGTTCACCGCCGCCATGACCGGCCTCAGCAGCCCAAGCCACGCCGACCATCAGGACCATGCCAGCTAAGGTCAATGCCACCCCAAACCCCGTACCAATGCCTTTTCCGGTGCCTGTGCTCATGCTATCGCCCTCCCCAGAATCTTGGCAGCCAGCTCCATGGCAAAAGATTGGGCCTGAGGTTTCAGGGTCTCCCGGGCCTTAGCCATATCTTCTTTGATCTTTTTCTCGGTCTGCTCCCATTCGGTGTCGGTTTCTCTCTTTACCCGCTCCAGTAGGGATCCTTCTGCATCAGCGCCTTCCTTCTTGATCATTTCCCGCTTTTCAAATCCACTCTTGCGGGCAGCAGTGAGCTCGGCCTGGATGGTGCTCTTCACCTGTTGCTGATTCTCCGTGAGGGTGGCAATGTCACCCTCGTAACCCGAAATCCGGGCGCGGCGGTCGCTGATTGCCCCCCGGATAGGCCGGAACAACACTTGATTCAAGAGAAAGACCAGGAGCAAGAAGTTGATGATTTGTACATACAATGTCCAATTAAGCTCAATCATCTCTCTGGCCACCTCATTTAAGTTTTTGTTAAAACGACTAAATTAGACTATGTGAACTTTTCCGCAAAGTTATTTATGCATATTTACCTTATTTTAATTCTCCTGTCAAAGATTTTTTTGCAAAATCTCCGATTCACCCGGAAGGCAGAAGGCGCATGCGGATATTGAGCAGTAAACCAATACTGATCAGAGTAGAGATCAGGGAGGACCCGCCATAGCTGAACAGGGGCAGGGTGATGCCGACTACCGGCAACATCCCGGTCACCATAGAGATATTAATGAATATTTGCCAAAAAATCATGGCGATCAGGCCCAGGGCCAACAGATTGCCGAAGCGCTCCTTACAGGCCCGAGAAATCTGAAGTCCCCAGAGGATCAGTAAAATATAAAGCAAGAGCAAAAAAAAGGAGCCGGCAAAGCCCCATTCTTCCGCAAAGACGGAAAATACAAAGTCAGTATGCTGTTCCGGCAAAAAATTGAGCTTGCTTTGGGTACCCTGCAGGAAACCCTTGCCCCAGAGGAGACCAGAGCCCACGGCAATTTTGGACTGGATTATGTGATAGCCGGCGCCCAAGGGATCGTCGTCGGGATTTAGAAATGTAAGGATGCGTTGTTTCTGATAATCCTTGAGAAAATGCCACAGCAGCGGCGACAACAGCAATAAAGACGCCCCCAAAGCCATTAATATCTGCCAGCGGACTCCGACGAAGAGAACCATCGTCGCAGCGATTAGAGCGATTAAAAAGGCCGTGCCCAGATCCGGTTGCTTGACGACCAGAGCAAAGGGGATCAAGGCCAGAATAAAAGGCACCAGCAGTTCCCGCAGGTTTAAGGGGTCTAGCTGCTCGCGCGGCGAAAAGTGGCGGGCCAGAGCCAGGATGATGGCCAATTTAGTCAATTCCGAAGGCTGAAAGGACAGCGGCCCCAGAGGTAGCCAACGCTGGGAGCCGGATACCACCTTCCCGAATACCAGGACCAGCACCAACAAGACCACCGTGAGCCAGAATAGCGGATAGGCAACTTTCTCCAGATTACGGTAGTCAAACAACAAGGTCATCAACATCAGGCCGAAGCCGAACCCCAGCCAGTAAAGTTGCTTGATATAAAGCGGGGTGTCCTGCCTGGCGGCCTGACTGAGACCGGCACTGTAAAGATTTAGAATCCCTAGGCTCACAATGACCAGTACCAATCCTAGCAGAAACCAATCAAAATTATGGATTAAGCGCCGATCGATCAGCATCTTGATTCAAGCTTCCACCCGATGCCGCAAGGCCTCTTTGAGGGTCTGCTGATCGCAGTATTTCATATCGCCTCCCATCGGGATACCATAGGCGATGCGGGTTACCTTCACCCCTCGTTTGCGAAGCTGCTCGGACAAATAAGCGGTAGTACTCTCGCCCTCCAGGCTGGGGTTCAGGGCCAGCACCACCTCCTGGAGGCCTTCCGGCTCCAGACGGGCCAGTAGTTCCGCTACCCGTAAATCCTCGGGTCCGACCCCTTCCAGGGGAGAAATCAGTCCTCCTAAGACATGATAAACTCCCAGAAAGAACCCGGCCCGTTCCAAGGCCAACAGATCGCCGGGGTCGGCAACCACACATAACTGACCCTGGTGGCGGCTGGCGTCGGCACAGATAGGACAAAGTTCCTGATCGGCAAAGGCAAAACAGCGGGAGCAGAGCCGGATCTTATCCTTTAACTCAGTGAGAGCCTGGGTTAATTCGACGACCTCGGCCGCGGAGGCCCGCAACAAGTAAAGGGCCAGGCGAGTTGCAGTCTTTTCGCCGATCCCCGGCCATTTGCTTAAACAGGTGATTACCTTCTGGAGGGGAGCCGGATAGATTCCTTTGGGCATAGTGCCGGAGACTCACATCAGACCAGGAATTTTTAGTCCACCGGTTAGTTTCGACATCTCTTCGCTCACCATTTCCCGGGAGCGATTAAGAGCATCATTTACCGCGGCCAGCACCAGATCCTGAAGCATTTCCACATCGTCAGGATTGACCACTTCCGGATCGATACGCACCGAGACCAATTCCTGGCGGCCGTTGACAACCACTTCTACCATGCCTCCGCCAACCTGGGCGGATACAGTCCGTTCGCCCAATTCTTCCTGGATGGCCATCATCTTGCTTTGCAGCTTCTGGGCCTGTTTCATCAGATTGCCGATATTCTTCAAGGCGATTCCTCCTTTTTGGCCGACTGTTGCCGGTCTTCGGTAACCCATTGCCCGCCGAAGATCTCCAGCACCTGCTGTTTAATCTCGGCCATGGTAGCCGGTTTTGGGGAAGCCGCCGGCGGCGGGGCGGCAGGGGGCGATAGAGACGGTCTGATGGAGAGTTGATATTGGCTGCCAAAAAAATCCTCCGCCAACTCGCGTAAACCGGTTAGGTGCTGCTCCCCGAGGGCATTCCAGCCCTGGCCCAGGGTAATTACCAGGTGCTGCTCCTCCTCCTTTTCCAAACGGCTCTGTTGTAATGCCGCAGCCACAGAATTTCCCATCTGTTTCTGCACCAGTACGACAAATTCCGGCCAGCGCTGGGCCGGAGGCTTTGATTCTGATAATTCTGGTACCTTAGGCTGATCAGCCACCGGGCTAGAGACGGCTGCCTCAGGGCTGGCCTCTCCGCTGGCCAGCCGGGCTTCGAGGGCGGCCAGACGTTCGAGCCATTCCTCTATCGGCACTACGGGTTCAAGATGGACCAAACGCAGCAGTAGAATTTCCAGGGCCAGGCGCGGAAAACTGGCCCGGCGCAGGTCTTCGCTGGCTTTAAGCAGTTCATTAAGAAGATTAAACAGATAGGGTAAGGGACGCTGTTGGGCCAGACCCTGAAGTTGCTGCCATTCCGGGTCAGCCACTTCGACCAGGGACCGGGCCTCGGGGACCAGGGCAGCGAGCAATAAATGACGGCTATAGAGCACCAGATCCTGATAAAAGCGCTTCAGATCTAGCCCATGTTCGTGGAGTTCCTCCACCAGTTGCAGCACTTCCGCTCCCCGGCGCTGGATAATCGTCGTCAGGGTCTGGAGCAGCACCCGGCGATCGGTTAACCCCAGGATGCGGGCGACTTCGGCGGCACTGACTTGCCGGCCTCCAAAGGTCACTACCTGGTCCAGCAACCCCAGGGCGTCCCGCAGGCTGCCCTCGGCCTCCGTAGCCAAGAGTCGCAGCCCCTCCGGTGCCAACTGCCAGCCTTCCTGGGCGGTCAGACGGGCCAGATGCTCCTGGATCAAGGGGGCCGGCAGGCGCTTGAAATCATAGCGCTGACAGCGGGATAAAATGGTCACCGGCACCTTATGCGGCTCGGTGGTGGCCATGACAAACAGGACATGCGACGGCGGCTCTTCCAGGGTTTTGAGCAGGGCATTAAAGGCCTCTTTGGTGAGCATATGGACTTCGTCAATAATATAGACCTTATAACGGCCGTGTGCCGGTAAGTATCTGATATTTTCTCTAAGTTCCCGGACCTCATCAATGCCCCGATTGGAGGCCCCATCGATCTCCAGGACATCCAGACTATGGCCCTGAGTGATCTCCTGACAGGACTGACATTGGTTGCAGGGATGGGCCGTCGGCCCCGACGCGCAATTCAGCGCCTTGGCCAGAATGCGGGCCACCGAGGTTTTGCCCACCCCGCGGGGGCCGCTGAATAGAAAGGCGTGGGCTACTCGCCCTTGAGCAATGGCATTCTTCAGGGTCTGGGTGACATGCTCCTGTCCCACCACCTCTTCAAAAGTCTGCGGACGCCACTTGCGGGCCAGTACCAGATAAGACATAAAAATGCAGTTTTCTGTTTTCGGTTTTCAGGTCAGAAGCAGGAAAACTCGCTTGAGCTAATACTCAATAACTGACAACTGAAAACTTTATAATTGACAACTGAAAACTTTATAATGGCGGAGAGAGAGGGATTCGAACCCTCGGTACACCTTTTGGGCGTACACGCGATTTCCAGTCGCGCCCCTTCAGCCTCTCGGGCATCTCTCCATAAAAAAGTTCCGGGTTTTTAGTTTTCGGTTTTTAATTAAGCTAAATCTATTTGGTGCAAATAATCTATAACTGAAAACTAACCAATTCCAACTGACCACTAATCATGGCGGAGGGGGTGGGATTCGAACCCACGTGGGAGTGATTAGCCCCCAAGTCGATTTCGAGTCGACCCCGTTACGGCCTCTTCGGTACCCCTCCAGCTTTTATTTACACCCTTACCCTGGCCCTCTCCCTTCAGGGAGAGGGGGGATAATGGACTTTTTACAATTCTTCCAAACTTTGGGATCGGGCCTCTTGTCTGGAGCTTGCAGCCTGCCGCCGGGTGCGAAAAAACTCCTGAATCAGGGCCCGGCATTCTGCTTCCAGCATGCCGCCTTGCACCTCCAGCCGATGATTCAACCGAGGGTCAGCGGGAATCTGGTATAGGGAGATGCAAGCCCCGGCTTTTGGATCCGGCGCGCCGAACACCAGCCGTTGCACGCGGGCCTGGATTATCGCCCCCAGGCACATCAGACATGGTTCAATAGTAACATAGAGGGTAGTGCCGGGCAATCGGTAATTTCGGACTTTGGCCGCGGCCTCCCGCAACGCCAAAATTTCAGCGTGCGCGGTGGGATCAGCCAGCTTAATGGGCTGATTATGACCCCTTCCCCAGATCTCCCCATCCGGCCCGACCAGCACCGCTCCCACCGGCACTTCGCCCGCGGCCAGGGCCTTTCGCGCCTCACTCAGGGCCTCGTCCATATAAGAGGAATTTCGAGTTTCGAGTTTCGAGTTTCGAGTAAGATCGGGAAGGCGCTCTGGATCTAACATATATTATTTTGGAAAATTTGACTCTGGCCTAATAGCTAAACTCAGTCCCAAGTAGCCGATATGATTATAATTTCTGTCTAGTCAAACAGAAACCAGAAAACTCACCACCCGCGCCTCACCCCAGATACGCCATAGCCTCCTGTTCATAACGTCCCAGCAGGTCCAGGGCCTGGTATTCCTGGTCCAGCAGCTCCTGGTAGCGCCCGGAATAGGCAGCCGGTGGTGTTTGCTGCTGCAATTCCTCTACCGCCTGTTGGCCCAGCAGCCGGACCGCCTCGCGGTCGGGCGGCCCGGCCAGTTTAAGATAACGCAAGCTCTCCGGGAAATCGTCCTCTTCCAGGGCCGCCAAGGCCCGAGAGCGGTAATAGCCCTCGGGCATCAGGCCCGATTCTTCCACGGGCTCGACCAGCAGCCAGCGGCCCAGACGAAAGAGCAGGTTGAGACCCAGCATTTCAGGCTTTCTGGGCCGACATCCCCGCTTCCACCATCCTGAGAATGGTCTCCCGCAGTTCAGGCAAATCTTCGGTCAGCTCATCAATCCGTTTAGCTACCTGGCGGTAATCTTCTTCATCACTGAGCCGGGCCCGGACGATGGTGTCCTGCAAGGACTCGCCCAAGCGGCGATCCAAACGCCACAGGCCGACCGCGGCCCCCACCAACTCCAGCAAACCGTGGGTGATATGGTAGCCGGTGATTTCAGTGATGGTTACGTCAGCCGCCAGCCCGATTAAGGCCCCGGCTAATCCACCCTTAACGGAAAGGTTTTGTTTAGACATGGGTCTTTCTCGCCAAAAAAAGATTTTTTACTCCGGAGGTTTGATTTATTCGACCTGCGGCGGGACGGGAATCTTGACCTTGGCCAATCCCTGAACCAATTTTTCCGTCTCCGTCAGCATCCGTCCGATATGACGGTCCTTTTCCTCTATGCGGCGCTTCAGGTGGCGGTTTTCCTCCCGCAGGCGCTTGACTTCCGAGCCCTTAAACAAACCTTTGATCTTGATTCCGGCCAGGGTGAGCCCTACCCCCAAAATCAGGCCGGTCCCCAGACCTAACATAAGATCCACTATATGGAGCTCCATTCGGACCTCTTTAACGAGAAGTTATCAATTACAATGGCTTTTGTCAATCAGACCGGCGGTTCCAGGTCACTAGCACCAAAGCTGGACATACCCCGGGAATGGGTCAACTCATGGACTCGCTGTCTGGTTTCGTCCCAATCCAGCGTCAGAAATTCCCGCTCCCGGAGCAGCCAACGGCCATCAGCCATCACATCTTTGACATCAGCAGCCCGGGCCGCATAGACCAGGTGTGAATAAGGATCATAGAGCGGGGTCAGATGGGGCTGGTCCAGATCGAGGATGATCAGGTCGGCAGCTTTCCCCGGGGTTATGGTCCCGGTGCGGTCTGCCAGACCCAGGACTCGGGCGCCCTCGCGGGTGGCTAGAGCCACGACCTCGGGGGCGGGCAGGCAGGTGGGATCGAGGCGGATAACCTTATGGAGCTTGGCGGCCAGGGCCATTTCCCCAAACAGATCCAAGTTATTGTTGGAGGCGGCGCCATCAGTGCCCAGTCCGACGCAGATGCCTTTGTGCAACAGCTCAGGAACCGGGGCCACGCCGGAGGCCAGCTTCAGGTTGCCTTCCGGACAGTGGCTGACCTTGACGCCGCGGCGGGCCAGGATTTCCTGGTCGGCTTCATCCACCCAAATGGCATGGGCGGCGACCGTCAGGCTATCGAGGATGCCCAGCGAGTCCAGGTAAGCCACCGGGCTCAGACCATGCACTTGTTTCATCCGGTCAACTTCCGCCTGGGTTTCGGCCAGGTGGATGAAAAAGGGCAGATTCCGTTCTCGGGTCAGGGCCTTGGCCTGTTGCAGGGTGCCAGCGCGGCAGGTATAAGGGGCATGACAGAACAGGGTAGAGGTGACCAGCCTCTGTCCGCCTCCAGCCCCGGAATCGATAAATTCGGCCGCCACTTTTAAATTATCCTGCGGATCCGGCACCCCAGGAACGGGGAAATCCAGCACCCCCTGCGCCATGACGGCGCGCAGCCCTGTCTCCAGATAGGCGTGGCGGGCGGCCGCGGCAAAAAAATAGCCATCGCCCACGGTAGTGATGCCGCCCCGGAGCATTTCGGCAATCGCCAGCCGGGTGCCCCAGTGGACGAATTCGGCGTCTACATACCGAACCTCAGCGGGAAAGATATATTTATGTAGCCAGTCTTCCAGAGGCAGGTCATCGGCTAGTCCCCGGAACAGGGTCATGGCCGCGTGGGTATGGGTATTGATCAGACCCGGCATCACCAGGCTGCCCTGGACATCCAGTTGCTCCCGGGCGGCGGGCAATTCGGCAGCGCTGGCCTCCTGTCCGACCGCGGCGATGCGGTCGCCCTGCACCGCCACATAACCGTTGGCCAGAGGTGGCACCCCTGGCTCCAGGGTGAGCACCAAGGCATTATGGATCAAGTGATCGAATTCCATTTAAAAACCCAAATACCAGGTTTATAGTCTTATTCCAAAGCCAAGAACCAGAATTTCATAGATATCTTAAAGCCTTGGACGGTGGACCGATGATTTGGGGCCTCAGATTGATGATATTATCAATGATTGTGTAATATATTATAAATAATTTCGTCTGCCAAGAACCGGGCTGGATCTATGGTTAGGCTCAAATTTCAAATTATCGGCATTTCAGGTGATAAAATTTTCCAGAAATGATATTAAATCGCGGTGCCGCAACAGGCTCAACCTGGAATAAGATGGAAAAACCTTAGGGATCAGGTGCTATAAATAACAGAGGCGACAATATGCAAAGCATCAATCCGGCCACCGGCCAAGTCATTAAACAATACCCTGAACACCACCTTTGGGAATGTCAAGATATTCTTCTAAGGGTAGATAAAGCCTGGAAATCCTGGAAATCCACCTCTTTTTCGGAAAGGGCTGCCCTAACCAAACGGGTGGGCCAGGCATTACTGGCACACCAGGACCAGTACGCCCAACTGATCACCCAGGAAATGGGTAAAATCATCAAAACCGCTCGGGCCGAGGTGGAAAAGTGCGCCTTCATTTGCGACTACTATGCCGATAATGCCGAGGCCATGCTGGCCGACGAAGCAATTCCCCTGGAATCCGGCCGAAGTTTTGTCAGCTTTGAGCCGATCGGTGTGGTGCTGGGGATCATGCCCTGGAATTTTCCCTTCTGGCAGGTCTGTCGCTATGCCGTCCCAGCCCTGATAGCTGGCAATGCTTGCGTCCTCAAGCATGCCTCCAACGTCCCCGGCTGTGCCCTGGCCCTGGAAGAGGTCTTCCGGCAGGCCGGCTTCCCAGAGGATATTTTCCGCACCCTGCTGA
The DNA here is from genome assembly GCA_019309545.1 of Deltaproteobacteria bacterium. Taxonomy (NCBI): domain Bacteria; kingdom Pseudomonadati; phylum Myxococcota; class Myxococcia; species Deltaproteobacteria bacterium. Next base: position 134,237 of record JAFDGA010000012.1, on the reverse strand, counting down.
TCCCTGGCAGTCAGGTTGAGCCCTTGATTGGCCACGAGGTCATCAAGGGGGTAGCCCTCACTGGCAGTGAAAAAGCTGGCAGCCAGGTGGCGGCCGCCGCGGGCCGACATCTAAAAAAGACCGTCATGGAACTGGGGGGGACGGACCCTTTTGTTGTCCTCGAAGACGCGGATTTCGACCTCTGCTGTACCCTGGCGGTCAAGGCTCGGATGCAAAACGCCGGTCAGACCTGTATTGCCGCCAAACGCTTTATTGTGTTGGAAAAGGTTGCAGCCGCGTTTGAGGCTCGCCACAAACAGTTGGTGGAAAATCTGGTGGTCGGTGACCCCTTGAAGGAGGAGACTAACTTAGGCCCGCTGGCCCGTGCCGATCTGCGGGAGCAACTTCACCAGCAGGTCCAGGATTCAATTAAAATGGGAGCCCGGCTGGTTACCGGCGGGAAAAGTCTTGATGGCCCCGGGTTCTATTATACCCCCACCATTCTGGCCGAGGTCAAAAAAGGCATGCCGGTTTATGATCAGGAGACCTTTGGCCCGGTATCCGCCCTCATCACGGTTAAAGATGAAGAGGAGGCTATAGCTGTGGCCAATGACTCCCCTTACGGTCTGGGAGGCAGCATCTGGACCCGAGACCTAAAACGCGGCGAGCGTCTGGCCCGCCGGATTGAGTCCGGCACCGTGGTGGTCAATACCATGACCAAGTCGGACCCCCGCCTTCCCTTTGGCGGGGTCAAAAGATCCGGCTATGGCCGCGAAATGTCCCACTACGGCATCAAAGAATTCGTCAACATCAAGACTATTTATATTGCCTGAGTTAAAGCCCGAAAGCGAAGACGGGCGGTTAGGGGCTTCGGCGAACCAGTTCATACTGGCTTAACCGCTATACCTGGGGGAGAGACGGTCAGCCATTCCACTCCAGTCGGGGTGATGCGGCCGGTATCCTCCTGGCCGATCATCCCGATTTCCGGCAGGAAAAATTTGGGTTCAAAGGCCACCACCATATCGGCTTCGAAGGGATAAGGGAAATGGGCGCTGAGGAGAGGGAATTCGTCCGCCTCCAGCCCCACGCCATGGCCGATGAAGCGCACCCGATCCTGGCCCACCCCCATGAAATAATCTTGGCGACCCCGGACTCGCACTTCCTCCCAGAGGCAGTTATAAATATCTCCAGGCCTCACTCCGGGACGGGCTTCGGCTTCAAACATCCGGTACAGGTCTTCAACTACTGCAAAGGCTTCCCAGGCGGCCTCAGGCAGGGACCCCAGGGCATACATTCGGGTCTGATCAATGATATAGCCGTTGACACAGGCCAGAAAGTCGATGCTGATCGGTTCCCCCGGGGCCAGCCGCTTCCATCCCGCTCCCTGGGGGAAGGCGGGGCTGACCCCAGTGCCGCCGCTCGGGGTGTCCGTATAAGCGGCCTTAAGCCCCGAAATCCCTGATAGTACGTGACCGAAAAACAGTTCCAGATTCCAGCGCCGGATGCGCGCCAGGCCTTGATGGCCCAAACGGCGCAGATGATAGACCACCGCGGCGTCAAGCTCCAATTCAGTCATTCCGGGTTTGAGCAGGTCGGTGGCCATCTGGAGAGCCTGGTCGAGGAGAGCCGCGGCCCGGCGCTGTTGCTCGATTTCGTAGGCGCTTTTGATCATGCGCTGGCGACGAATGATGGTCGAGGCATCTATGATCTGATTCCGGGGGAAAACCTGCTCGCCCAGCTTTAAATACAGGGCAGCGGGCAGGACATCCAGCTCCAGCCCGATTACGGCTTGCCGGCTCAGGCCCGCCTTTTCCAGTATGCTATGGAGATCTTTAAAATTATTAAAATTTCGGACCTGCCAGACCGAGCCTTCCGTGTCGAGGCGCTGCTGCGGCCGGCGTACTGCTAAGATCGGCTGATCCTGGGCGGGCACGGCCAGAAAACCGTCCACCACGGTGCCGCTATAATAGAACAGGTCGGTATTCTGGGCGATCAGCGCCAGATCAATTTTATGGCTCACTAACTGGCGCTGTAGATGAGTAATGCGGGACTCAATTTCGACGGTGGGCACTCTTTCCATCAGGTCTCCGGGGTATAAATCAGCACCTCCAGGCTCTCGGCCCCCTGCGCGCCCAGGACTAGGGTTTTTTCGATATCCGCGGTGCGGCTGGGGCCAGTAAGCCAGCTGACCAGCCCGGAGGGTTCCTGGGCGGTCCACTCCAGGGCCTGGGCCAGGGTCAAGGTGGCTCGGTCGGCGGGGACGATTACGATCTGCTTACGGGGACGCAGGGATAGCCGAAAAGCTAGGGGGGACAAGGCATTGATCAAAATGCTGCCGGTCTCCGGAATGGCTCCCGCTGCTACGGTTACTGCAGTGTCTATGTCTGCGGTCCAGGCCTGGTCGGGGGACAGATGGGAAAGGAAGCTTACCTCTGTTACTCCCCGATTCCCTAGGCGAGAGGCTACTTCCTGCAGCCAGGGATGATCCTCTAGAACCAGTGGCGGATGCCCGCGTGTGGCCAGGGCCAGGGCCAACTGATCGGGCCCATGCACTTCTTGTCCATGAGCTCGGGCTTCGGTCAGCCGGCTGAAAAGTAGATACAGATCAAGCGCTAGATCGAAAATTGTAATTGCTCCACTGGTGTTAACCAAGTCAAGTGCCGGTGATTCTAAGAAACCGATTTTTGCTTCGACTGCATCATGCGATGATAACTCTGTGGAGCCAATTCTGGCAAGCAGCGTCCCGGTCCCCACAGATATTTTTGTCCGGTGGCCGGTAAATGCTGCCGGACCAGCCGCAGCCAAGGTTCCAGGCCACGATAGAGACGGGGCCGGGCCATAATCGCCGCGGCGCCCTGCATCAAAAGACGCAGTCCACGATGACGGGTACTCTGAGCGCGGCGCCGTGCAATTTTATCGGCTAAATTGATCTTAACCGGACAGATCAGGCTACAGGCCCCGCACTGAGTGCATAGATCGGTCAGATCTGTGCCATGGCTTAGAAACGGAGCCAGCAGGATGCCGATGGCGCCAGGATAGACCTGACCGTAAAGATGGCCGCCCCCTAACTGAAAGATCGGGCAGATATTCAGGCAGGCCCCGCACCGCAGGCAGTAAAGCGCCTCCTGCCACTCAGGGTGGGCAGCCAACCGCCGCCGGCCATTGTCCAATAGAACCAGGTAAAAGGCCTGATTTCCATGGGGCTGCTTTTTCAGACCACCGATAAAGTTAACATAGGCGGTCAGCCGTTGGCCGGTAGCGCTGGCCGGTAAGAGACGCAAAAAAACCTCGAGGTCGGTCAGCCGGGGAATGATTTTTTCGATTCCCATCAGTGCCAGGTGCACCGGCGGGACCGTGGCACTGAGCCGCAGATTGCCTTCGTTCTCCAGCATTACCAGGGTGCCGCTGGCCGCGGCGGCAAAGTTGACTCCGGTAATCCCCATCTGGGCTTCCCAAAAGCTAGGGCGCAAAAATCTGGCACCCTGGCGGCTGAGACAGGAAGGATCGGTCTGAGGCCTTACCCCCAGCCGGTCACTGAACAGGTCGGCGATCTGTTCCCGGTTAAGGTGCAGGGCCGGGGCGGTAATATGACTGGGGCGGTTCCCGGCCAGTTGGACAATAAATTCCCCCAGATCAGTCTCGGAAACCGTTATCCCGGCGGCCTCCAGGGCTGGATTGAGATTGATTTCTTCGGTAGCCATGGATTTGGCTTTGACCACTGCCTGGACCTGGTGTCGCCGCGCCACCTCCAGGATCAGCCGGCGGGCCTGAGTCGCATCTTCGGCCCACAACACCTCGCCGCCCCAGCTTCGGACCTGGCGCTGTAATTGTTCCAGGAAGTCATCCAGATGATCGATAACCTCGGCCTTTATCGCCCGGGCCTGCTCACGCCAGGCTTCCCATTGCGGGTAGGTCCCCACTATTTGCTCCCGGGCTGCTAACGCTCGATGGCTGGCGACTCGAACCGAGGGATGGGTTTCAGTCATTTTTCTTATTGATCTTATTTAGGAAAACTACCAAGATTAGTAGCGGCACAGTTTTTGACAGTCCTAGTCCAGTACATTTTTATGCTGTGTACTCAATTCTGTGCGGCTAAGCCACAGCAAGTAATAATAGTTTAGAATTCAGCAAATTAGCAGCCTCAGGGTCGGATGGCTCAAAAAGTTCTTGAATTTTGTAGATTCCACCGATTGAGGTGTAAAGTTCGCAGCAGTTCCTGCAAAGAGAAGTTTGCAATATTGTGGTGCATTGGGTCATAGTCCGAATTCTCCACGTCTGAGCAATAGCTTGTCCCGATTTCAGTGCATCAAGGTGTTGGAGTTTTCGAACTTTTTCGTTAAGTTGACCGGGCAGTTGTTATCTACTGTTATATTAGTCAAAGTAGTCCCCCCCATTATGCACAACTTTCCTTTGAGGGTAGCGAGGTAAGGGATCGGGAAACCCCGAAACAAAGCCCGTTTAGGCGGTCAGATAATTTAGTTCTGTCCTTAGCATATAAAGCTTTACTTATTCTGTCTGGACAAATTATAGGTAGCACTGAAGGCAAAGGGGAACTTGTGATCCTTCCGGACCAACTAGATACCGCGTTGACCTTTCACATTCAGAGCAGTTCACTTTGCGGTCTTAACGGAGTGTATATCTTACCTATAATCTTCTTCTTGATCGGCTTTTCAGTCATCATTGTTAATTTTTTACTACAAGAGATAGAGGTTGTCAACTATTTGGAATTTTGTGGGTAATAAGGCCAAAGGCGCCCTTTTAGATCAATCAGGATGCTTAAAAGAAGTTGGCTGTTGAGGATATATCAACGGGGGCCAAGTTGTAACCAGTAGGAATAACCCGCCTTAGAATTGTCTCAGAAAGCGGAGATCGTTTTCGAAGAACAGGCGCAGGTCGTCGATGCCGTATTTGAGCATGGCAATGCGTTCGATACCCATCCCAAAGGCAAAGCCGGTATAAACCTCGGGGTCATAGCCCACAAAGCGGAAGACCTCGGGGTGGACCATGCCAGCCCCGATGACCTCCAGCCAGCCAGTCTCTTTGCAGACCCGACAGCCGGCCCCGCGGCAGATGACGCAGGCGATATCGACTTCGGCACTGGGTTCGGTAAAGGGGAAGTAACTGGGTCGGAAACGCAGACCTACGGAAGGATCGAAAATCTCATGAACAAACACCCGCAACACCCCCTTGAGGTCGGCAAAAGTGATATGTTTGTCGACCAAGAGGGCTTCCACCTGATGGAACATCGGGGTATGGGTGAGGTCGGAGTCGCGGCGATAGGTCTTGCCGGGGGCGATGATCCGGACCGGCGGCGGCTGTTTTTCCATTACCCGAATCTGCATGGGCGAGGTGTGAGTCCGTAAGACGATATTTTCCGAGACATAAAAGGTGTCTTGCATATCCCGGGCCGGATGGTCCTTGGGGATGTTGAGAGCTTCGAAATTATAGTAGTCGGTTTCCACTTCCGGGCCTTCAACCACTTCAAATCCCAAGCGGACAAAAATGTCGCAGATTTCGCGGGTGATCCGAGTGATAGGGTGGAGGCGGCCCAGGGGCGGACGCCGCCCCGGCAAGGTGACGTCCAGACCGACCGGGCGGCGCCGCTGCCGCGCCTCTTCCTGGAGGCGTTCCCGAGCTGCGCTGAGGGCCTGTTCCAGGGCCTGTTTGATCCGGTTGGCTTCCTGTCCCACCTGCGGCCGTAATTCCGGGGACAGCTCTCGCAGCGACCGCAAGATCTTGGTAAGCGTTCCTTTGCGCCCCAGATAGTAAACCCGCAGAGCTTCCAGGGCCGCGTCATCAGCGGCCTGAGCGATCTGGGCAGCGGCCTGGTGCTCCAGGTTTTTTAACTCTTCCAGCATCAATCTGATTAGCCGATGTGGGGAATCAAGTAGCTAAAGGCCTCAATTCAACCGCTTAGCCCGCTTGCCGGGCGACCTCGGCAATCCGGGCAAAGCCGGCCGGGTCATTAATGGCCAACTCTGCCAAGATCTTGCGATCCAGGCCAATCCCGGCTTTCCTGGCCCCGCTGATAAAGCGGCTGTAAGAGAGTCCCAGAGGACGAGTGGCGGCGTTAATCCGGGTGATCCACAGGCTTCTGAACTCCCGCTTGCGGACCTTGCGGTCCCGATAAGCGAAAGCCAGACCCCTCTCCACCGCTTCCCGGGCAGAGCGATACAACCGCCGCCGGCCGCCGCGAAAACCCTTGGCCAGCTTGAGATATTTTTTATGACGGGCGCGGGCCCGAACGCTGCTTTTGACTCTCGGCATGACACCCCTCCTGACTTATAAATAGGGCAACAATCGTTTCAGACTCTTCATATCGGTCTGATCGACCAGGGTTGCCTGGCGTAGTTGCCGTTTCCGTTTAGGGCTTTTTTTGGTCAGAATATGGCTATGAAAAGCCTTGCTGCGCTTGAGCCGTCCGTTTCCAGTGGCTTTGAAGCGTTTGGCAGCGCCACGGTGGGTTTTTAGTTTGGGCATTTTAGATTCCTCTTTGGAAGCGCAAAGCCTCCTGGCTAATAATATTTGCTAGGTTTAATCCGGAATGGGGGAAAGGAGATGTAACTCTGAAGATATTGAAATTCTAAATTATTTTTACCCCCAAACCTAACCCTCCCCCATCAAGGAGAGATAAAAGTGGGTTTCTGGATAAACACTAGTGTTGTTATGTAAAATTAAACTACTTGGGGGCCAGGATCATAGTCATATGACGGCCTTCAAACTTGGGCTGCTGTTCTACCACCCCAATATCTTCTACGGCCTCGGCGATCTTTTTTAACAGATTATAACCCAACTCCGGATAGGCGATTTCCCGTCCTCGAAAGACCAAAGAAACCTTGGTCTTGTCTTTTTGACCCAAGAACCGGCGGATGTTCCGGAGTTTAAAGGCAAAATCATGCTCTTCGATTTTGGGCCGGACCTTTACTTCTTTAATCTGGACAATGGTCTGTTTTTTCCGGGCCTCCTGAGTTTTCTTGCTCTGCAAATACTTAAATTTGCCATAATCCATAATCCGGCAAACCGGAGGCGTGGCTTGGGGGGCAACTTCTACTAGATCCAGGTGTTCTGCCGCGGCGCGTTCCAGGGCCTCGCTCAAGGGCATGATACCGATCTGGCTCCCATCCGAGCCGACCAGCCGCACCTCAGGGGCAGTGATCTCCCGGTTAATGTTTACCTTCTTCTGGATGATACCCTCCTCCTGTGTTGTCTGGGAATTGTTTCACGGTGGTCGGTATCTGCCCTTCCCTTTTTAGGCGCTGGACAAGTTCGTCAATCACCACGTTTTTTATTTCGGTGCCATCTAACCGGCGGACTGACACGGTCTGGGAAGCCACTTCCCGATCCCCAATGATTATCATATAAGGAATCTTTTGCAGCTGGGCTTCCCGGACTTTTAATCCCAGTTTTTCATTGCGAAAGTCTTTTTCTACCCGCAGGCCGGCCTGCTGCAGCCGGTCGGCAACCGCGGCCGCAAAGTCCTGGGCCCGATCGGTGACGGGCAACAGAATTACCTGCACCGGAGCTAACCACACCGGGAAGGCCCCGGCATAGTGTTCGATTAACACACCTAAAAATCGCTCCAGCGACCCCAGGATCACCCGGTGCAACATCACCGGCCGGTGACGGTTGCCGTCTGGCCCCACATAATTCAGATCAAACCGCTCCGGCAAGGTAAAATCGCACTGAATGGTCGCGCATTGCCAGCGGCGATTCAAGGCATCCTTAAGCTTAATATCGATTTTCGGCCCATAAAAGGCCCCTTCACCCTCACAGACCAGATAAGGCAGGTTCCGGGCGTGTAAAGCTTTAATCAGGGCCTGGGTGGCCAGTTCCCACTCGGTGTCCGTCCCGATAGATTTTTCCGGCCGGGTCGACAGTTCTACCTCATATTGGAAGCCGAACACCGCCATGACCTCGGCGACAAAATCGATGACCCCGGCGATCTCTTCCTCTACCTGGTCAGGCGTACATAGAATATGGGCATCATCCTGGGTAAATTGCCGGACCCGGGTCAGGCCATGCAAAACGCCGGATTTTTCGTGGCGCTGCACCGTCCCCAATTCAAAATACCGCAGGGGTAATTCCCGATAACTGCGAATCCGAGATTTATAAATCAGCATATGGGCCACACAGTTCATCGGCTTGATGCCGTAGGCCTGGCCCTCGACTTCAGTAAAATACATGTGTTCCCGGTAATTTTCAAAATGGCCGGAGCGTTTCCAGAGGTCCAGTTTGAGCATCTGGGGTCCGATGACCAGTTGATAGCCCCGCTGCAAGTGTTCCCGGCGTTCAAATTCCTCAAGTAAATACCGGATCATTGCCCCCTTGGGAAGATAAATCACCATCCCCGGCCCGGCCTCTTCTTCGATGATAAACAACTCCAGTTCGCGTCCTAAGCGGCGGTGATCCCGACGCTTGGCTTCTTCCAGATAATGGAGGTATTGGGCCAGTTCTTCCGGAGATGAAAACGCGGTGCCATAGATCCGCTGCAGCATGGGCTGACGTTCATCGCCGCGCCAATAGGCCCCGGCCACACTGGTCAGTTTGAAAGCCGGGATATAGCCCGTCGAGGGCACGTGGGGACCCCGGCATAGATCGATAAAATCTCCTTGTTTATAGATACTTATCTGTTCCTCGGTCAGTTCCTCTAACAACTCCAACTTGTAAGTTTCGCCCAGACGCGAAAAAAGCTGGACCGCCTCCTGGTGGGTAACCTCCTGGCGGACAAAGGGCAAGTCCTGGTCGATGATTTCTTGCATCCGGGCCTCAATGCGCGGCAAATCCTCGGGAGTAAAGGCTTGGGGGGCATCGAAATCATAATAAAAGCCGGATTCGGTGGCCGGACCAATGGTAACTTTGACCCCGGGGAAAAGGCTGCGTACGGCTTCGGCCATAATATGAGAGGTGCTGTGCCGCAAAATCTCCAATCCCTCCGGGGTGTCTATCGGAATCGGCGATATAATACAGTCTTCATTAAGTTGATAAGTCAGGTCCACTTCCCGGCCATCTACCCGGGCCGCCACTACTTGATGATCAGTGGCCACCCCCAGAATTTTCAGGGCCTGCGCCACGCTGACCCCAGACTCCAGGGTAACGCCGCGGCCTTGGTTCAGGTTTACTCGGATCTCTGCCATAGTAATCTCATAAGAAGTAAATTTCAGGCGGTCAGCTATTAATTTGCGGTAAAAACATGTAGTTATGTTTCAAAGAGATAGATATATCCGAGCCTCGGCCTGCCGTTAGTCCTTTAGCTTCACTCTCCTGATAACAGAGGGCTGCCCCCGAGACAGTTACCACAAAAAAAGCATCCCCAGTAACCACGGCGGATTACTCCAGATGCTTATCCCGGTTACATACTGTTTATCTGCTGCCTTACTGGATTCAAATTCTGCGTTTTAAACACCCTGCCGAACTGCCAGGGTCCGGCCCATTCAAGTCTTGATGGTCGACCAAAATTTCGCATAACTACCGCTTCCTGTCAAGAGATTTTATTATTCCTGAAGCCGATTGTTTCACCATTACCGGCTCAAAAGCTCAAAATAGAAATGTCTCCCCGGTGGAATAATTGACACCCAGAGTTAAAAACCAACTCTCGCCTGAGGCTGGGGGTTAATTTTTTCTCCCCTTCCATTTTATGACAATAGCTATAATTGACGAGGGCTCTAAACTTGTCGGAAAGATTCTTTTTATCTCCCCAAAAATTTGCCCCTAAAAAAGGCATGGTTTTTGCAGAAAGTAAATCACGTCAGGGGGATCGATTGCACGAGGGGGGGACAAAATGGACCTCAAATATATCATTGCCACCTTGATTCTGAGTGATTTCTATCTAACTATGCCGTTGAAAGAACGCCAGGCCTTGGTGCAAAGATTATACACCCTCTATGGCCGGCACCCATATGGCGTGGTCGCTGGCGAATCAGGGGATGACGTTATATCCAGGGCCGCAGTCCGGGTGCGGGAGTAATCGCCGATGCTGGGCGGCTCCCAGCCCCCGGACGGAAGGGTGTGGAAGGGGAGACCGGGAGGGGTAAATAGATCTATACTTTTCCAGCTGCTGAAATGATTCTCTACTCTGATGGAAAGATCCTTGAGTTGGGGGAGATTTGTTTCCGGTTATTTTGCCTTCAATTTAGATCAGCTTTCCGGTTCCTGGTCCAAAAAAATTTTTTTTGGAATTTTTGGTTCAAAATCACCACAATGGCGATTTTTGCCAGGGAATTTTTCCATTAGCTATGGAAACAGGAAAAAAAATGAGGAAAGGCGAGATCTAAGAGGCAATTTCGTGAGTCTTACCTCTGTCGGTGTAAGGCCGATGTTTGAAGCGTATTAGAAAAATGTTTTCCCGCAGGGAGCCAGGCTTGTGCCCTTGGACTCTTATGTTTCCGGCCCCTCGGGATTGAGTAATTCCTTCCGGAGCTAATTGTTATTTCCGGGACAGCGGCTTTGACAACCGCCCGCGTCTCGGATAATTTTCCGTCCATAATTTTTAAATCTAACAACTTCGACCTACCTCTCCAAAAAATCAGGATAAGGGAATGGAGCCTGCTTGGATTGATATCAAGCATAGGCTGAAAAGCCGGCTCCCAGCCTCAGGATTCAAACTGTGGATTGAACCACTGCAAGCCAGCCGTGGTTCCCAGGGTGAATTAGTGCTGGGATGTCCAAATGCCTTTACTTTGCACTGGGTACGCGCCTATTACCTGGAGCTGATCCGAGAAGAGGTGCAACAGGTCTTAGGTAAGGGTTTCCCTTTTGATCTGCGAGTGTTACACCCCTCACCCCGCAAGCTTTCGACCCCGCTGCAGCGGCAGCCAGTGCTGCCTGGGGTAAAGCCCTCACCGATTCCCGCACGCGGGCTGAATCAAAGCTTTACTTTTGAACATTTTGTCGTCGGTGCCTCCAACCGGTTTGCCTTTCAGGCCTCACAGGCTCTGGCCCGAAATGACACGGTATATGGGCGGACCCTGTTTCTGACCTCCTTGCCCGGCTTGGGGAAAAGCCACCTGTCCCAAGCAGTAGGTAACCATATATACGCCCAAGGCCCTGACCATCGGGTCTTTTATCTGACCGCCGAGGATTTTGCCAATGAAATGGTGCTGGCCCTGAAACAGGGGCAGATAGAGCGCTTTAAGGAAAAATTCCGGCGCCAAACCGATATCTTACTGCTCGAGGATGTGCATTTTTTAAGCGGCAAGGAAAAAATTCAGAGTGAATTGTGCTATACTTTGGACTGCTTGGCCGATCAACAGAAAAAACTTGTTTTTACCAGCAGTTACGTTCCGACCGAAATTCCCGGCCTCAAAAAAGAGCTGTGCTCCCGGCTTAGTGCGGGGGTGATCACCCCGATCGAGCCTCCCGATTTTGATACCCGGGTCAAAATACTAGCCAAAAAGTCTGATGATCGGGGAATTCGGATCAGTCGTCAGGTATTGGAATGTCTGGCCACCTATGTGACTCAAGACGTCCGCCAGATGGAGAGTGCTTTGGACAGCCTGGTGGTCAAATCGTCTCTGCTTTCCGCCCCGATAACGATAGGGTTGGCTGAGGAGGTGTTACACAACTTCCGGGTGACCACTGACAGCTTGAGTATGGAGGCCATTCAGAGACTTACCTGTAAGGTCTATCAGATCAGTCTGGAGGAGTTAACCGGTCGGTCGCGCAAAAAAAAGCTGGTACGGTCGCGGAATCTGGCCATTTATCTCTGTCGCCATTATACTCAAAAGACACTTAAGGAGTTGGCCCGAGCCTTCCGGCGCACCCACTCGACCATCCTGCACGCTCTGGATAAGGTAGAGCGGGAACTGAAAATTTCCCCGGCTTTAGGGCAGGAATTGAAATTTTTGGAGCAAAAGCTGCAAAACCCCGCTACCGCTTGCCGTCTCTCGAACTTGGAGCGCTGAAGCCCTCAGATACATCGGGCGCTGAGTATCCCATCCTCGCAGCGGTGTTTGATTACCTTGCCTTCCACAAAAAAGACGATGTCCTCGGCAACGTTGGTGGCCAGATCAGCAATCCGTTCAATATTTCGGATAATAATAATATAATGGACCGAACGCCCCACGGCCGGGGTATCTTTGAGCATAAAATCTAATAATTTTTGGATATATTCGTCATCCAAAGTGTCAACGTCAACGTCCCGTTGACAGACCTGGACGGCCATCGTGGGGTCCTGGCGGATAAAGGCCTCGATACTGTTGCGGACCATATTCAGGGCAATATCAGCCATGGCCTTCAAGTCGATGGGTAGGTTTAAGGGAGGCCGCTGGTTAAGCTCCAGGGCCCGTTCCGCGATATTCACCGCCTGGTCGCCGATGCGCTCTAACTCGGCGTTAATCCGCATCGAGGCAGTGATAAATCGCAGATCCGTGGCCAGCGGCTGACGCAGCGCCAGCAGTTTCAGACACTGCTCGTCAATTTCGAGTTCCATGTCATTTATGGCTAAGTCGCCAATAATGACTTCTTTGGCCAACTCGGAATCGCGGTTCAGCACAGAAATAATACTGTTCTGTACGGCTTGCTCAGCGGCATCGGCCATACGCAGCAGATTCATCTTTAAATCCGCCAGCTCTCTGTCAAATTGCCTGAGCATGGTTATCCTCTTCTTGAGCTTTGCAGTAATTTTAACATAAAACTAATAAACTTGTGAACAAAGGCAATTAGACTGAATAGAATACCACTAGGGTTGGGCCCCCATTGCTCATAATGTCTAGACTTTTTTGGCAAAACCGTCCCTGATCATGGGTTTGGAACTTGACGGAGGGAGGGATTTGGGTTACGTACCATGCAGCTACCCCTGCGGAGACGATGGTGAAAATTGCTATCATCGGGCCAGGTGCCCTGGGCTGCCTGTTGGTAGCCCGGTTACAGAAAGTGGCTGCGGTAATATGGCTAGTAGACTACCGTCCGGACCGGGCCGCCTTTCTCCAGAACCGGGGTATCAGGTTCATCACCCTGGATGGCCAGGTAGAACACATTCCAGTCAACTGTACCTGCCAGGCCGGCATTATCGGTCCCTGCGATCTGGCCATTATGAGTGTCAAGGCGCACCAGACCAGGCGTGCCGCCCAGAGCTTGCCCCCTTTAATGGCCGAGGGCGGACTGGCCCTGACCCTGCAAAACGGTATCGGCAATCTGGAGCAGATAGCCGCGGTGGTCGGCCCGGAACACTTGCTGGCCGGAGTAATCATGCACGGGGTGACCTTGTTGGACTGGGGGCAAGCCCGGCATGCCGGACCAGGGAAAACCATTCTGGGCATTCCGCCCGGCTCCCAGGTCCGTCAAGACCAATTAGCAGAGTGGGTGTCCCGGTTCCAGGCCGCCGGATTCGATTGTCAGAGTGCCGCGGACATTATCGCAGTAATCTGGGATAAGCTTTTGGTCAACGTCGGGGTCAACCCCTTAACCGCCCTCACCCGGCTGCTCAATGGGGGGTTGTTGAAAGTCCCCGAGGCCTGGCAGGTAGCCCGGGCCGCGGTTCAAGAAGCCCAGGCAGTAGCCCAGGCCACGGGCATTGCCATCAGCCCGGACCCCTTGAATCTAGTCCGCCAGGTCTGCCAGGCCACCGCCCGCAACCGCTCCTCCATGTTACAGGATGTGCTGGCCCAGCGCCCAACGGAAATCGAGGCCTTGAATGGCCAAATCGTCGCTTTGGGCCAGCAATTAGGGGTGCCCACCCCGGTTAATACCACCCTTAGCCACCTCATCCGGGCCCTGGAAAAATCGTATCGGCCCTCGCCAGAGTAATGAGCTAAATGTTATTTCCAAGCCTTTAAAAAGATTAGTATCCGGGTAAGACCAGGGGGACCGCCGGCCCCCCGCCCTCCCCTCAAGCTCCCCCTCCCAACCCCCTTTAAGGGTTTGGCCAAAGGGGTAGGGGTATGGCAATTCCCCCCAATTGCTATCGGGCTATTTGTGGATTTACCAGCGGCACAAAACTGACCGGACAGATGCGTTCGGTTGTGAAGCGGTCCCCGTGTTTGGTAAGGCGGGTTAAGATCTGGAAGCCGCCAAAGGTTTTGAGGGGAATGATCAGCCGCCCCCCTTCCTGGAGCTGGGCCTTCAGGGCGGGGGGCACTTCCGGAGCCGCGGCAGTTACCAGAATGGCATCAAAGGGGGCATATTCCGGCCAGCCCAGGTAGCCGTCGCCACTTTTGACTTTGACCTGGGAATAACCTAATTTGGCCAATCGGGCGGCGGCGGTCTGGGCTAACTCTGGGATCAATTCGATGCTATAAACCTGTTCTGTCAAACAGGCCAAAACCGCGGCCTGATAACCGGAGCCGGTGCCCACTTCCAGCACCTTCTGGCCCGGCTGGATTGCGGCCCACTGGGTCATCAGGGCCACGACATAGGGCTGTGAGATCGTCTGCCCGGCGGGGATGGGCAAAGGAAAATCACCATAGGCCTCGGGAGCCATGCTGGGGTCGACAAACAGATGCCGCGGCACCCGGGTCATGGCCGCCAGCACCCGAGGGTCGGTAATATCCCGGCCCCGCAGATCTCGCTCCACCATCCGCTGTCGCGCCTCTGGGTAGGAATCAACCGCCATGATGGCATTGCTACCCACCAACAAACCGGCCGCCAGGACCAGGATAACCAGGACTGCACTTGTGGTGCTAAACTTTGCAGCCATTAATGGCGTTGCCTCCCTAAGGCTTCAGCAAACTTTTGGTTGGTTCAGGTTAGCTATTTATCGCCACAATCCCGCCCGGTTTCGGCTTTCTCTTTTTGAGCCGCGGCGATTTTGGTCCTAAGCTCAGTGATCGCTTCAGAGTAATCGGTCTTGCCAAAAATGGCGCTGCCGGCGACATAGATGTCGGTTCCGGCCTGGGCCACCTGGTCAATGGTCTTGCCATTGATACCGCCATCAACTTCGATCTGGATGGGTAAATGACGGCGGTCAATGAGCTCGCGTAACTGGGCAATCTTAGGGACCACCGCGGGGATAAAATCCTGGCCGCCAAACCCCGGATTGACGGTCATCAACAGCACCAAGTCGACTTCGTCCAGCACGTAGGTGACGTACTCCAAAGGCGTGGCCGGGTTGAGCACCACCCCCGGCTGACAACCCAGGCGGCGGATTTCGGTCAGAGTGCGGTGCAGATGGGTAGAGGCTTCGACGTGCACCGAAATGATTCTGGCCCCGGCCTCGGCAAAATCCGCAATATAGCCCTCGGGTTGGGCAATCATCAGATGGACATCCAGCGGCAGGCTGCAGATCTTGCGCAACGCTTGGACCACCGGCGGGCCGATGGTGATGTTGGGGACAAAATGACCATCCATCACATCGACGTGGATCAGATCGGCTCCGGCCGCGGTGACGGCCTGAATTTCTTCTCCTAAGCGGGCAAAATCGGCCGACAGGATCGACGGCGCAATCAGGGCCATGATGTTGTTCCCCTTCTTTCTATTCTATATGATCTGCTAAGATAGCTGAGCCGAGGCCGTTGTGCAACCTTTTTAACTTTGAGCTTCCCAGCCGGATAGAGTGTTTATCAGCTTGCCAGAAGATCCCGCTTCTGGTCCGGTCACGACTTGACAGCGGGTTTATGCTCCGGCCAGCGTTTTAGATAGACCAGCAAAATGGAGAGCGCCGCCGGGGTGACCCCGGAAATGCGGGCCGCCTGACCCAGGGAAATGGGCTGGATCTCCTTGAGCTTTTGGCGGATCTCATTGGAAAGGCCGGGGACCGCGTCATAATCAAAGTCTTCCGGGAGGCGTTTTTGTTCCAATCGGGCAAATTGCTGCACCGCCTCCATCTGGCGGCGGATATAGCCCTCATATTTGTATTTGATCTCCAGCTGCTCGATTACCTTCTCCGGGATCGCAGGATTTTCCCCGGCCAGACGATAAAGGGCAGGCAGGTTAAGCTCCGGGCGTTTCACCAGTTTCAAAATGGGAGTCGGTTCTTGCAACGGCGTAGTGCCTAGATCCTGCAAGGCCAAATTTACCTGGGGCAAGGGATAAAGACGTTTCCCGGCCAGACGGGCCTCTTCTTCGGCCAGCAGGCATTTTTTCTCTTGCAGGGCCTCCAGAGCCAGCTTATCCACCAGCCCCAGTTCATAGCCGATTTCGGTAAGCCGCAGATCGGCGTTGTCCTCTCGCAGCAGCAGGCGATATTCGGCCCGCGAGGTGAACATCCGATACGGTTCCCGTGTCCCTTTGGTCACCAGGTCATCCACCAACACCGCCAGGTAGGCCTGGGACCGATCCAGCAGAAAAGGCGGGCGGCCCTGGATTTGGCAGGCGGCATTGACCCCGGCCCACAGTCCCTGGGCCGCGGCCTCCTCATAGCCCGAGGTGCCGTTGATCTGTCCGGCCATGAACAGCCCTCGAATCGCCTTGGTCTCCAGGGTGGGTTTGAGCTGGGTGGGCTGCACAAAATCGTATTCGATGGCATAGGCGGGGCGCATGACCTCCGCCGCTTCTAGACCGGGGACGCTGCGGAACAGCTGCAACTGGATTTCCACCGGGAGGCAATTGCCCAGACCCTTGGCATAAATTTCTTCGGTTTCGCGGCCCTCTGGTTCCAGGGTGACCTGATGAGAAGGCTTATCGGCAAAGCGCATCACCTTATCTTCCAGCGACGGGCAATAGCGGGCGCTCACCCCTTTGATAACCCCGCTGTAGAGGGGAGAATGCTGGATATTATCCCGTACCCAGCGATGCGTTTCGGCGGTGGTGTGGGTGACATAACAGGAAACTTGCTCAACCTCTAGGGAATTGGTCTGCCAGGAGAACGGCCGGGGCCGATCGGCGCCCTCCAGACGGGCCAGCGCGGTAAAATCGATGCTGGAGGCCCGCAAGCGCGGCGGGGTGCCGGTTTTCATCCGGCCCATCTGAAATCCCAGAGCCTGTAAATTAGCGGCCAGACGGGTTGAAGCAAATTCGCCGGCACGGCCCGCGGCAATCTGAGTGGGACCGATATGGATCAGACCATTCAAAAAGGTGCCGGTGGTCAGAAGCACGGCCCGGGCCCGATAACAGAAGCCCAGGGACTCGACCACCCCTACTACCTGGCCGTCCTCCACTAGTAGTTGATCCACCATGGCCTCGCGGAGATCAATGCGATGCTTTTTCTCCAAACAGGCCTTCATGGCCAGCCGATAGGCCTGTTTGTCACACTGAACCCGGGTCCCCCACACCGCCGGGCCTTTAGAAAGATTGAGGGTGCGGAACTGGATGCCGGTCTGATCGGCCAGATAACCCATGACCCCACCTAGGGCATCGATTTCTTTAACCAGATGCCCCTTGGCCAGACCGCCAATGGCCGGATTACAGGCCATCTGGGCCATAGTATCCAGATTGATGTTAAACATCAGCACCTTGAGACCCATCCGGGCCGCGGCCAAGGCCCCTTCGCAACCGGCGTGTCCGGCGCCGACCACAATCAGGTCATAATCTTTGGGGTAGAATATCATCTGCTGAGACAATGTAAGTTTGAATTATTTCTGCTGATGGTTTAAATGAATGTATGAGCAAGATGGTTACGGAGTCAGGAATCTGAGGCACCTGATAACTTCCCCTGATGCTAAGGAGGCAAAAACATGGTCCATCGGACTTTTAAGGTTTTGAAACCAGAAGGCGAGATTGCTGTCGCACAACGGCCTGAGGCGGTGGTTGAATTCTTAATCTATCCCAAAACCGGGGAAAAGATCCAGTTCGAAACGTCCCGTCAAGACGCTTTTGATTTCGCTATGGAGCTGCACCAACATCTTCATCGTCTGGGTCCCTCCGGCTAAAGTCTTAGCCCTTCAGCCAGCTTCAATTCCTCCGGGAGGAACCCGGGACAATCAGCGATGCCAGTCAACCTCCCGGAGCAATTCGACAAATTCCGGCGATTCGGTGTAATTCTTCAGGGCCTGCTGAAAATTTATCCAGGCCTCCCAGAGATCCAGCCACTGTTGATTATGCCAGTAGTAGGGACTTGATTCGCCGCTCTCCTTAAGACGCAGAAATTCCTGATATTCCTCCTCACAGGCCGGGCAGAAGCGGTATGGTCCTTTATGGCGTTTATAAATATCCTGGGTATCGAACTGGATGCCACATTTGGAGCACCGTGCCAGACACCGGCTACACTGCATTACTCGTCGCACTTCCTCCAGTTTTTTGGCCTTCTCTATGCCGGCCTTCTTCTTTTTTTCGATCTGGAGCCGATCTTCTATATCAATAACCTTGCTCATGGGATGATTCCTATTCTTTTGCTAGTTACCTATATACATAACAATCAAGACGGGAACCGTCAATAGAGGATTGTCGGTCACTTACAGCCCGGGGGAATCCCAGTAATATTTTTTAGAATTATTTAAATGGGCTAGCGTTCCCGGTCCAAGTTAAACAGCCGGCGGATATAGTCGATTTCCCGAGATGGGTCTTTGGGGTGGTGGTTCCTCTTCATGTAGAGGATGGGGTCATGCAGCAATTTATGAGTAATGGATTGGGTCAACACCTCCAGGGATTTGATCTGCTCCGGGGTGAGCGGACCCAGTTGATTTAGGGTCTTTTTCAACTCGTTACGGCAGATGTGGTCGGCCTTTTCCTGCAAGGCAATGATGGTGGGATAAACCGCCAGGGACTCCCGCCATTGCAAGAATTTCAGGACCTCGCTGGCGATGATGCGCTCTGCTTTTACTGCCTCTTGCTGGCGATAGCGGATATTGACTGCAATAATGCCCTGTAAGTCATCGATATTATAAAGATAGACGTTGTCCAGGGTATTGATTGCAGGGTCTAAATCACGGGGGACGGCGATGTCAATCAAAAACAGGGGCTGTTGCTTGCGCAAGCGCATGACCCGCTTGACCTGCTCCCGGGTCAGAATCTGTTCGGTTGCCCCCGTGGAACTGATCAGAATATCGATTTTTAATAACTGGTGTTCCAACTCGGCCAGGCTGATCGCTTCGCCCCCGAAGCGCTGGGCTAATTTCAAGGCGCGCTCTAAGGTGCGGTTGGCGACCACTATCTGGGAGACACCGTAGCGTTTCAGATGCTCGACCGCCAACTCAGCCATCTCCCCGGCCCCGACCAAGAGCGCGGTTTTATCAGTCAGGGAGCCGAAAATTTTGCGGGCCAGCTCTACTGCGGCATAACTGACGCTCACCGCCTGGCAGCCGATGCCGGTTTCGCTTCGGATGCGTTTGGCTACTGAAAAAGTTTTATGCAACAACCGGTTAAGGATAGCGCCAGTGGCATGTTGTTGAGTGGCCTGCCGATAGGCTTCTTTTACCTGCCCTAAAATCTGTGGCTCTCCGACTACCATCGAGTCCAGGCCGCTGGCCACCCGAAACAGATGCTGCACAGCCTCGCCTTCCTGATAGATATACAGACCCTTTTCCAGGTCTGCGGATGAGACCTCGGCAAGATTTAATAGAAAAGTTTGTACCTGGGGCAGGGTCGCCGGAGGATCAGGGGTTGTAAACAGCACTTCGATCCGATTACAGGTAGAATAGAGCAACACTTCCTGGAGGCCGGAGACACTCTTTATGCGCTGATATCCGGCAGCTGCATCTTGCAGACCACCGGCCAGTTTCTCACGCAACTCCAGGGGCGCGGTGCGATGATTGATACCGAGCAGGATCAGATTCATGGCTGGCGGACAAAACTCGCAAAACTATGGTAACCTTGCAGCCACAGGTTAGCACCTACAAAAGTTACCATCAGGACCATAAAGCCCAGAATGGCCATCAGCGCTGCCCGTCGCCCCCGCCAACCCACGGCCAGCCGCTCATGCAGCAAAGCCGCGTACAACAGCCAGGCGATCAGCGTCAGGGTCTCCTTGGGATCCCAGCGCCAGAAGCTCCCCATAGTATATTGGGCATAAATCGAGCCGGTGATGATGCCCGCAGTTAGCAAGGGAAAACCGATGGTAAGACAATAATAATTTAAGGCGTCCAGGGCTTCCAAAGACGGCAGGCGGCGATAGAAAAAGCCGAACTTTTTATTCTTGAGTTGATGTTCCTGCACCAGATAAAGGATGCCGCCCAAAAAGGCCAGAGTAAAGGTGGCGTTGCCCAATAGGGCGGTAGCAATATGAAATGACAGCCAGAAACTTTGTAACAGCGGTGATATGGGGCCGGGCTGGGGTAAAATCAAAGCCCCGGTAAGGGTCAGGGCCGCAAATGGGGCAACCAGGGTCCCCAGCACCCGGATAGGATGGCGCCAGGTAAAAAACAGAAAGGCAACCACCAGCGTCCAGCTAAATAACATCAGGGTTTGCCCCAGGCTGGCGACCGGAAAGTAACCCTGCTCCTCAATGGCCAGGATCAGAGTCAACGTATGCAGACCCAAACCCGCGCTCATTACCCAAACCCCATAGCGATACAGCGACTCTTTCTGGATCAGCAAGTATGCCAGCCAGATGGCCGTAGCGCCGAAATAACCCACAAGGGCCAGGGAAAGGATCAGGGTTTCCATCCAGCTTCCATTTCGGAAAGAAACAGGTTATCAAGTCGTATCAAGAATGCGCGGCCATAACTCAAGGCTGGGCTAGGGCCACAGTCGGTAAACTGGCCAAATCTTCTAAAGACAAAACCGGGCTCAGGATTTCCTGCATGATCTGTTGGGCCTGCTTATAATCCTTGGCCATCAGGGTCTCCCGCAACGGGCTGTTTACCAATCGGGTGAACAGGGCCAAATTGTCGGGATGATCGCGCCGCCGGGCCAGGACTTTTTCCCGAATGGCACCCAATAGTCTCAAGTAAGGTCCATACTCCGGCCCCAAATATTGCTCTAGCTCCTGGCGCAACTTTTTGGCCAGGGCCGGGCTCAGACCGCCGGTGCCGATAGCAATGGTCAGCTCCCCCCGACGTAGGGTCGCAGGCACCACAAAAGAACATAAGGCCGGGGTGTCGACGATATTCACCGGCAGGCCCCGTTCCTGGGCCGCCATGCTGATCTGCTGGTTGAGTTCAGGGTCGTCAGTCGCCCCGATTACCAACACCATACCCTCTAGTTGAGCCGGGGAAAATTCATCTTTAAGGTAGCGAATGGCCCCCTGCTGCCACAGACCTTGTAAGTTTGGGGTAATCTCGCGACTGACCACCGTGACTTGAGCACCAGCCGCCAGCAAATCCTCTACCTTGCGTTCCCCCACTGCTCCGCCTCCGACGACCAGACAGGGCTTATCGACAATATTTAAAAAAACTGGGTAAACTTTCACCTTATTTCCAGTCTAAGGATATTATTACCAATTTATCAAGGTTATGGAGGCAATGCAAGGAGTTTCCGAGGGCTGCTGGAGCCAGCTTGATCTCCGGGAAGATGATCTTGGCAGAGGCCCTTTAAAAAGAAACGGTTTAAGGCGAGGGCGGTGAAAGATACCAGGCTCTATTGCCCGGCCCGACTAGGCCAAATGGTCAGATAGGCCAGACCCAGGTATTCATGGATGGCGGCTTGTGTGATGGTTAAGGCAGAACCGGAAGGAATATAATCATGATAGAAAAAATCTGTAACATTGCGAAAATCAGCCGGCGCAGGAATGGGCCGCATCTCTAAAAGCTGGAAAATCCGCAGGGCGCGGGGCAGATGGTACGCCGAAGTGACCAACAGAAATGGAGCATCTTTAACCAATGGCTTAACCCCTGCAGCATTGGAATAGGTATCGATAGAGTCCGTCTCCGCCACCAGTTTCTCCGCTGGCACCCCTTGACTCTGGGCAAAGGCCACCATCTTTTCTCCGTTACTAACCTTCATAGACGCAAGTTTCCCCCCACTCATGATCAGGGTGGGCTGCCCGGAGAGCAGGTGGAACAGACGGATGCCTTCCGCAACCCGCAGGGCGCTACTTTCATCAAGCTGACTGGTAGCAGGGACCTCCGAATTAAACCGGGCCCCGCCGCTAAGTATTACAATATATTGAACCTCGGTTAGCTCCTGGGGTCCGGCAATGGGCTGATACTCGTTCTCCAACGGCCGAATCAAATAATTGGGAAAAGGCTTGGTGGTAAAAAGATAGAAACAAACTATTCCCAGCGCCAGGTAGCCCCAGCCGCGTTTTCGTCCCTCCCGCGCCAGACTCAATTTGAGCAGCCCATAGCCGAGTACAAATAAGACTAAAACTCCCGGGTTCAGAAGGATGTCGATGATTTTTTTCAGCGCCCACATAATGCCAAGTTACCTAGTTTGCTGCGTCATTGTCAAGCTTAGTTTGATGGTCGGTCGCCTCTGAGTCTTTTGGCCTGTCAAGGGCTTCCCGCCTTGACTTCTCCCCCCGTCTCTCATAGGATAAATACTATTATTAAACCTCCTTTAAGGTTGGGAAATGTTTTCCAAGATGTTGGCTTATCTGGGTCGAGTATTCTTAAGCTTGTTGCGGGAATTGGGAGAATTGGCTTTACTTCTGGTTGATTGCCTTTGCTGGTTACCTCGCCCACCTTACCGAATACGTAATTTTTTCAAACAGTTAGACTTTATCGGAGTCCGGTCTTTATTTATCGTCACTCTCACCGGACTGTTTACCGGCATGGTTCTAGCCCTGCAGGCCTACTATGGATTCCGCAAGTTTGGCGGCGAGACCCTTTTGGGAGGGGCAGTGGCCCTGTCCATGACCCGGGAAATCGGACCGGTGCTGACCTCACTGATGGTCGCGGCCCGAGCCGGTTCGGCCATGGCCGCGGAATTAGGCACTATGGCAGTAACTGAGCAGGTAGACGCCCTGCTGGCCATGGCGGTGAATCCGGTGCATTATCTGGCCTTGCCGCGCCTCTTATCCGGCCTGATCATGGTGCCGTTGCTGACTGTGGTGGATGTATTCATCGGCATCCTGGGGGGTTATTTCGTCGGGGTGATGCTGATCGGCATCAATCCCGGTACCTTTATGCAAAACATGATGGAAATGGTAGCGGCCTCCGACCTGTTTAACGGCCTGTTTAAGTCTATGGTTTTTGGTTTGCTGCTGGCGCTGATCAGCTGCCATCAGGGACTAAAAGCCCACGGCGGCGCTGAGGGCGTAGGGTTGGTTACCACCCGGGCCGTGGTCTATTCCGCCATAGCCATCCTGATCGGGGACTACATGCTGACGGCCCTGTTGTTTTAACCAGCCATTTAATTTAAGCTAATGGACATAATCCGTCTGGTAGATTTGTATAAGTCCTTTAATGGCCTGTCGGTTCTGCGGGGCGTCCATCTGACCGTCAAGCGGGGCGAAATTTCCGTTATTCTAGGACGCAGCGGCACTGGAAAAAGCGTCCTGCTCAAACACGTGATCGGTCTGATCCGGCCGGATCGGGGCCAGGTACTGTTGGAAGGGGTAGACCTGGTCCGGTTGCCGGAAAAAGAATTGTTTGCCCTCCGCAAACGGTTCGGGTATCTGTTTCAACATGGGGCCTTGTTAGATTCTTTGAACATTGGAGAAAACATCGCCTTTCCTTTGCAGGAACATACTTCTTTGACCCAGACTCAGATTGAGGAAATTGTTGCGGCTAAACTGACCCAGGTCGGTCTGGCGGGGGTGGAGGCCAAAATGCCGGCGGAACTTTCCGGCGGCATGCGCAAACGGGCCGCACTGGCCCGGGCCCTGGCTTTGGATCCGGAAATTATGTTGTTTGATGAGCCGACTACCGGTCTGGATCCCATCACCACTACCACCATCAGAAATTTGATTGCCGATACCGTCCGTAAATTAAAGCTAACCGCAGTGATCATCAGCCATGATTTAGAATTGGCCCTGTCATTGGCTGATTCCATTGCCTTTTTGCACCAGGGGAAAATTTTAACTCAGGACCCCCCGGCCAGCTTTAAGTCATCGGCTTTGCCCGAAGTGCAGCAGTTTTTACGAGGGGAGCCGGATTAACCCGGCTAAGTACTTATTTCCAGAAGTAATTAATAAATTAACTCTGCGTCGGGGCGATCCGCCGGGTCGCCCCTACCTGAGCAGATCAAAAATATTCAATTTTCTAGATCAAGTTATATCACTCGGAGCATTTAAAAGGTTAATTCGAAGAGACGTCTGCGCGGAGGGTTTATGGAAACAAAATCAGGCTGGAGCCCGGAAATTAAGGTAGGCATCTTTGTGCTGCTGGCTTTGGTGCTGCTGGCCTACATGAGCCTGAAAGTAGGGTTTGCCACCATTGGCTGGCTGCGAGGCGAAACCTACTATGCCCGCTTTGACTCGGTATCTGGGCTGGCCCCTAATGGCCGGGTAGAGATAGCGGGGGTGGAAGTAGGACGCATAAAAAATATTAGCCTTGAAGACCACAAGGCCCGGGTGGAGGTGTTGCTCCGGTCCGGACTGGACCTGCGGCAGGATGCCCAGGCCGCGGTGCTCACCAAAGGTATGTTGGGGGAAAAATATATCGAACTTCAACCTGGCACTACTACATCTCCCCCCTTGGCTCCCGGAGGCACTATCACCAATACCCAGTCGGCGGTGGAATTTGATAAGGTCTTACGTCGGATTCCGGAGTTAATGGAGGAACTCCACCCCATCCTCACCGATGTCCGGGCCATCAGTAATAGCTTGCAACGGGTGATCGGCACCCCTGAAGGGGAATCTTCGCTGAAACAAATGTTGACCAATTTCCAAAGTGCCAGTAAATCATTAAGCCAGTTGGCTCAAGGGCTGGAACAGGGCCAAGGTACCCTGGGCAAACTCCTCAAGGATGATCAGCTCTATCGCCAGGTGCAGGGGACCATGGCGGAACTAGAAACTGCCATCAATAACCTTAACCGCTTTTCTACCAAACTGGCCAAGGGCGAAGGTACTTTGGGGAAACTGGCCAACGATAATAGACTGTATGACCAGGCCCAGCAGGCGATTAACCGCCTCAACCAGCTAGCCCAGAAGATCGATCAGGGCCAGGGCACCTTAGGGAAACTGGTGAACGACGAATCTCTCTACGACGAAACCCAGAAGGCGGTAAAAAATGTCAATCAGGCCATGGAAGGTATCAAGGAACAGACACCCATTACTGTTTTGGGTACCATTGGTTCAACGGTCCTGCGCTGAAGATAAAATATGATGATCAGCTCCAATTCCCTACAGGGTTTAAAGATTTTGTTTGTGTGCCAGGGCAATATCTGTCGCAGTCCCATGGCGGCTGGGCTGGCCTGCCGGCTCTTTTCGGATGGCGTCTATATTGACAGCGCCGGCCTCAACCCGGTTTACGCTCACCCCACTCCAGAGGCCATCCAGGTCATGGAAACCGAGGCCGGAATTGATATCTCAGGTCATTACCCTAAACCGGTGGCCGCGGTCAATCTGGAGGAGTTTGATTATATCATTGCCCTTGACGCAGTAATCTATGCCTATCTGAAGCGGATTTATCCCCAGGCGGACCATCGATTGATCAGCTGGAATATCGCTGATCCCTATTTCGGTGGGATCGCCACTTATCGTAAGTGCTTCAGAGAGATCAAGCTCAATTTGCAAAATTTACGCAGTCAGATAGCTAAACAAACCAGGCATTGAACCTGAGACAATCAAGGTTGGGTGTTACGTTGTTGAGGCATATGTGGAGGGAGGCGGCAGGGCTAAGAGACCCTGACCCCTCCCTAAATATTTTGGTTTAGGGGAGTTGAGCTTAATTAAAAAATTTAAAATTATGTTTTACCGGGCTAAGATCATCCCCACCTTACTAACTTTGCTTTCCCTTGGGGCTTGCGTTCCAGGGCCGCAGGGCGGACAGCGGCTTAATCTAGCTCCCCTGGTCTTTTACAGTCATGATCCTCAGGATGAAGTTACCCGGCTGGAATTGCTAGGGCCGTTGTTTTCCCGGGAACAGACCGCCGCCGTGACCACCACCGTAACGCCCTTGTTTTGCTGGCAGAGTTGGGGGGAAATTCAAGAAGTGGAATTCCTCTATCCCCTGGGACGCTACCGCCGCGATCCTTCCGGGACCCGTTTTAATTTTCTGCCCCTGAGCCGTTACCGGGATATGGGCGAGGCCAACGAGTTCCAGTTTTTTCCCTTTTTTGGGGGTCGCACCGCGGCCGGCGTCCCCTACGGGGGTATCTTTCCTTTGGGCGGCATCCTCAAGGAGCGTTTCGGCCGGGAATCCCTCACCTTTGTACTCTGGCCTTTGTTTTCCACCTCTTCCGGGGAGGGCAGCCGTCATTATCATTTCTTATGGCCCCTTTTTTCTTATTCCACCGGCCGGGAATCAGCTTTCACCTTCTGGCCGTTGATGGGCCGCATCACCAAGTCCGGAGTCTATGACAAATACTATGCCCTATGGCCCCTCCTGCATTATCAGCGCCTGAATCTGGACACCGAGCGGCCCCGCACCCTCAAGGCGGCGCTGCCGTTTTATCTGGAAGACACTACTCCGGTCAGTTTTAGACAGGGCATTATGTACCCTCTTTTCAGCTACTATCGCCAGGATGAGGGAAATTACACCCAATGGGACTTCCCCTGGCCGGTGCTCATCTGGGGGGAGGGAGAGCGATTTTATCTACGCTCCTGCTGGCCCCTTTATTACCGCTGTAAAGATCGGGACCGGGACCGAACGCAACTGTTCTGGCCCCTTTACATCGGCGAGCGGGAAGAAACGGCCGAGCGTCTGGATGTGCAGCATCGGTGGCTGTTATTCAGTAGCTATCGCAGTCGCATCGACCCATCCGGGGATTGGCAAGAGAAGGTCCGTATCTGGCCATTGGTCTATTTTGAAGGTAACTCCGACCGGTCCCGGGCGCATGTTCCTGAGCTGTTGCCTCTCCAGACCGGGGGCTGGTCCCGAATTTATGGTCCCTGGCTCTATCTCTGGTCCCAACAGCGGCAGGGGGAACACCGGCAAGGGCGAGCCCTGTGGGGCCTGTACCGCTGGGAACAGACTCCCAGCTATCGTCTCTGGGAATTGAGTTTTCTGGCCTCCCGTCAGGTGACCCCCGCTGGCAGCACTTTTCGCTTGCTGTCGGGCCTGTTCACCCTGGAGCGCCACGGCGACCTTTGTCGACTGCGCTTCTTCTACCTGCCCTGGAAGCTGAGTTGGCATAATTAATCTGTCCCTGGAAGGGCTGATATGAAATTACGCCATTCTAAAAAATATCCGGCAAAAAATCATTAAATCAATCTCACCTGCTTCCCCGCCCTGAATTTGTTGTTATATTAACTTAGGACGTGATGACATCAATCGAGGGTAAAGGTCATGAAAATTTTAAGGGTATGGGGAGGAATTTTGCTTATGTTAGGGATTTTTCTTAGTCCAGAAGGCTCAAGAGCCGGCCCCCTAATAAGTCTGCCGACGCCCACCAAAAAAGGTAAGATGTCGGTGGAAGAAGCGCTCCAGGCCCGGCGTACTGTCCGCCGGTTTGCTAACCGGGCTTTAACTATGGGCCAATTATCCCAATTGCTGTGGGCCGCGGATGGGATCACCGATCCGGGCCGGGGTTATCGTTCCGCCCCTTCTGCCGGCGCTCTTTATCCGCTGGACCTTTATGTAGCGATTGGAGAACGGATGGTAGCGGAATTGCCACCCGGGGTTTATCACTTTCATCCCGACCGCCATGGCCTAGAACTCCAGAGGAAAGGCGATGTCCGCAAGGAGTTGGCGCGCGCCTCGCTTTATCAGAGTTGGATGGCTGAGGCCCCGATTATGGTTGTGATTACCGGCGAATATGCGCGGTGCACCAGGAAATATGGCGAACGCGGCGTCCTCTACACCCATATCGAAGTGGGTCACGTCGGGCAGAATCTATTCCTCCAGGCCGAAGCCCTGGGTCTGGGGGCCGGAATCGTGGGGGCCTTTGAAAATCGGACGGTGAGCCGGATCCTCAGACTTCCCGAAGCTCATGAACCGCTGTTAATTATGCCTTTCGGTTATAAACATTGATAATCTAAACGTGATAATTAATTTAATGAAGTAATTGTTCCTTTATGGTATTATTTTTTTGATAAATGTCCAAAGGCCTTATAAGTCGCAATGACTATATGCGATTATGGCTGGGCTTAGTCGCAGGAATCGCCCGGTTTGGCCGTTGAATTAACAATCGGGACGGGGCAGGGATCGTCCGGACCTTAGGAAAGTGAAGGAGATTAGATGTTTTTTAAGCAATTTTTCAATGAAGGTTTGGGTTGCTGTTCGTATATGGTCGGCTGTGCCCAGGCCGGGGTAGTGGCCGTCGTGGACCCGCGGCGAGACATTGTCGATTATCTGACTCTGGCCGATCAGGAAGGGTTGAAGATCACTCATATCATTGATACCCATGTCCACGCCGACCACGTTACCGGCAGCCAGGAACTGCAACGGGTGACCAGGGCACCGATTTACATCCATGAGCAGGCGCCGGTGAAATACGATCATCAAGGTTTGCGAGAAGGCCAGGAAATTGTCCTAGGGACAGCCCGATTACAGTTTCTGGATACTCCCGGTCATACCCCGCAGAGCGTGTCGATCCTGGTGACCGATACCGGTCGGGGCCAGGAACCCTGGTTAGTACTCACCGGCGATCTGTTATTTGTCGGCGATGTCGGCCGGCCGGATTTAGCAGGAGCAGAAAAGCTGGAGCAGCAGGTGGAAAATCTGTATCATAGCCTGTACGACAAGCTGGGGAGATTTCCCGGCCGCCTGGAAATTTATCCGGCCCACGGCCACGGCTCCCTCTGCGGGCGGGCGCTGAGCAGCAAGCTGAGCTCCACCCTGGGGTTTGAACGCCATAACAATCCGATCCTGCAGAAGGGTTCCCTGGAAGAATTTAAGGCGGCCATGATGCAGGAATTTCCGGCCCGCCCGAAAAACTTCAGCCACATAATTAGCACCAATATGGCTGGCCCGCAGTTAGTTGACCAGCAGCGGCCTTTCCGACCTATGACCCCGCAAGAGGTCAAAAACAAACTGGACAGCGGCTATGTCGTAGTCGATACCCGGGACGAAGCTGCCTTTGGCGGCGCTCATATCCCCGGAAGCATCAATATCGGCCTGTCGCCGCCCATCGGCAATTGGGCCGGAATGGTGCTTGAACCTGGCTCCCCCTTGGTGGTGCTGGTAGATAACCAAGAACGTCTTAAAGAAGTGGTCAAACAATTCTTCCGGGTCGGCTATGACCAGATTGAAGGCTATCTGCACGGGGGAATCAAGGCCTGGGAGATGGCCGCCTTGTCAACCGCCTTTTTGCCGCAATTGACTCCCCGGGAGTTGGCCGACCTCATAAAGGCCGGAAAACCGGATGTGGTGCTGGACGTCCGGACGCCGACGGAATGGAAGCAGGGTCATATAGCCGAAGCTCAACACGTCCCGTTATCGAACTTGGGGCAGATCGATCTCAGTCCCTATGTTGATCAAAGAGTGGTCACCATTTGCGGCAATGGTTACCGTGCCAATATCGCCGCTAGTCTACTGATGCGGCAAGGGGCCAGAAGAGTGTCGGCAGTTGCTGGAGGTATGGTCTCCTGGCGCAATGCCGGACTACCGGTTACCAAATAACAGCCGGCAAATTTATACGGCTGCTGTTACCTTAGGTCATAAAATAAATGAATCGGGGCCATGACTAACTCTCCCCCCAACCCCTTAATACCGATTAGCTTTCAAATGAGTAATTTTATTCTTTATCCCCTCTACCCCGCTGGCGGGAGAGAGGGCGAGGGTGAGGGGGCCTTTTAGCTCTTTGATTGCAGCTTGGTATAAGTGGGGCCAGGGGGGGCCGGTCACCCGGCTTGCCCTTTAAATTAACCTATTAAATGCATTGAGTAACAAAAAGGCGACCTAGTGGTCGCCTTTTTGTTGGAAGGCACCGGACTAATCTACCAGGGTTCGGAGTTCCTGTAAGGTTGCAACGGTTTGACGGACGATTTCCTGGAAAACCTCCGGACTGGGAAGAAACAACCGGCCCTTTCGTCCCTCTACGGAGGCCGCAGGCAGTCGGCTAGGATGCAGCAATTCTTGCAATTCCTGAAGGTCATGAAGAAGATGAAAGTAGGAATATTCAGCCCCCGGTAAGAATCTTCGGGTGGCCGGGGTTTTCTGGGAAGGCCTCACCGGTGATTGCAACTCGGGATGTAAAGCTCGCAAAGCCTCGACCACTTGGGTCAGGGTAGGTCTTGTCGAGGCCAAAGCAGGGGAAGACTCTGGAACGGAAGGAGATTTATCGGTCAACGCCCGGGTCAGAGCATGCTTAGCAAGCTTGGTCTTTTTTCCGGCAAGCAGTTTCTTTTTTGACATAAGTAAAGGAATTCTTGGGTTAAATGGTAATAATCTCGGGCCCCGGTACCTTTTGGGTCATAATCAAAGACGGTTCGCTGAGCTATGTGGGCCTGATTCAGGGCTTCACATTTCATGATGATAGTGGCAAAGGTAACCTCCAGATAGGGTTTCAGTTGTTCTAAGATATATTCGTTGGTGACCCGATTACGCTTATCAAACATGGTGAGCAGGATACGGAAGAAATTACCGGTGAATAATTCCTCCGCATCCAGATTTTTGACCTCTTCAATAGTGGTTAGCAGGTCAGCCAGGCCATCCAGGGAATAACGAGACATCTGACAGGGAATAATAATGAACTGGGCGGTATAGAGGGAATTGGCGGTAAGCACCCCCAGGGACGGGGGGCAATCAATCAGAATAAAATCATAATCCAATGACCTAAGCGCCTGGTGGAGAATAGTCTCCCGGAATAGACGGGAGTAAACCTGTTCGGAGGCTCGGGCCAGCTTGATGTGACTGGGAGCCAAAAATAAACCATTAATATGAGTAGCCAGGATCACATCCTCAATTTTCTTGCGAGGTATGGTGATGACCTCGGCCATGGACTCCTCGAAGGAATCTGGCTCCACCCCCATACCCAGGGTGGTATGGCCTTGGGGATCAAGATCGAGCAATAGGGTCTGATAGCCCTGATAAGCCAGACCGGCCCCCAGATTAATGGTCGTGGTAGTCTTTCCAGTACCCCCTTTTTGGTTGATGATAGCAACTACTACTGACATCTCGGTCTCTCCTGGAAGTCGGTCAGTAACAATAATGGCCAAAGTGTCGAGCTATTCTGGATCCAATAATAGACTATAAATCTTCGGGGGTATAGAGATTGAATAATTCTGCCCTATAGTAAAAGAAACCCGAGTGGACGTCAAGCGCAAACCCCCCCGACCAGAGTCTTCTGCACCATTTGGCATTTAACGTGAAGCGAAACCGAGTAATTAGAGGCATGAGAATTGCACTTCG
This sequence comes from Deltaproteobacteria bacterium, assembly GCA_019309545.1. Lineage (NCBI taxonomy): Bacteria > Pseudomonadati > Myxococcota > Myxococcia > Deltaproteobacteria bacterium. The sequence continues at coordinate 103,173 of JAFDGA010000012.1, read as the reverse complement.
AAGGCTATATTGTATGCCAATGGTAACGAAAAATGAAACCAATCATAATCTCCGGCCTGGTTGCCCCTCATGACCTCCTGGTTTGAGAAGCGTCGGCATCAGCGTTTGAATGTCGCCTTGCCCATGGTTTATAAAATTATTAACCGAGGAAGGAAAAACTATAAGGAATATAAGGCTGTTACAAAAAATATCAGCATGGGCGGGATATATTTCGTCTGCCTTGTTTACCAGGACCTAAATATCAATCAAATACTTAATATTACTATTGAACTACCCAGGCAGGCCTTTAACTTACCTGGGACCACGATCTTGAAGACCCGGGGTCAGGTTTTGCGGATCGAAGAAATGCCGCAGCGCCCTTATGTCTTTGGAGTGGCTTTAAAATTTTTAGACACCCTGCAATTTGCCGAAGCTTAACCAATTCTTACGCTCCGTCTGTCTACTTCAGCAATAAAACCGAATAGTTATTCTAAAGGTCTTTTAGGCTCCGCCTTCCTTCTGCCTGGATCAGTAAGTTTTTAAAAAAATCGGCGATTACCGCCATGCTTACCATTTCTATGTCAAAATAATACTTTAAATGATATAAATTATTAATAGTCCACTAACCCCGCCTTGTTTCGCAAAATTAAACATTGTGTTAATAATATTAAACAAAAGAAGCAACCTAATTAAAATATAAATGACCACCAGGGAAGACAACATTGTAATATCATTAAGCGGCGGATTGGACAGTGCGGTCGCCGCGGCTTTGCTTATAAACCAGGGGTGGACAGTCAGGGCCGTGCACCTGCGGCTGGTGGGAGGCCACTTCCAATCCACCCAACTGGCCGCTTTAGCCCACCATTTAGGAGTGGGTTTAGTAGAACTGGATCTCACGAAGGATTTTGCCCATCTGGTGATAGATTACTTCGTCCGGGAATATTATCAGGGTCGGACCCCCAATCCTTGTGTCCGGTGCAATGCGGCCATCAAATTCGGGCGACTTTGGGAAATTATCCAGGGTTGGGGGATTGATTATCTAGCCACCGGCCATTACGTCCGCGCCAAGCGTTTGCCCTCCGGAGAGGTCGCTCTATTACAAGGGGTGGACCGGACTAAAGACCAGTCATATTTTGTCCATCGGTTGAGGCGAGAACTTCTGCCCCATCTGGTCTTTCCCCTGGGAGATTTAAACAAGACCCACGTGCTGGCCCTAAGTCGTGAAATTGGTTTGGAGTCTTATCTCAAGGATTCTGAAAGTCAGGAAATCTGTTTTATCGGTCGAACAAATTATCTGGAATTTCTCAGGTCCCGGCGGCCAGAGGGTTTGAGGACGGAAGGGGATATTGTCAATCGCCAGGGCTGGGTGTTGGGGAAACATTACGGTCTGGAGGGCTATACCGTCGGGCAACGCCGGGGCTTAGGGCTGTGCGCCCCCGAACCTTTTTATGTGCTGGAAATTTTACCTGAGACCAACCGGTTGGTTGTAGGTCATCGGCAAGAGTTGTTTGCCCCGGGATTGGTGGCCGATCATATTAACTGGCTGATTGATCCCCCCGGCCAACCTTTTACGGCCATAGCCCGGATCCGCTACCGTCATCCAGGGGTCACCTGCCAGATCAGGCCGTTGTCTGCCGATCAGGCCGAAGTAATCTTTGCCCAACCCCAGGCGGCCGTGACGCCTGGCCAGGCAGTGGTTTTCTACCAGGAGGAGCGGGTTCTGGGCGGCGGCTGGATTGACCGGAGGCTGTGAATGCCGGAAGCCGCTATCGCCACCTTTGGTTGCAAGGTTAATCAATACGAATCGGCCTTTTTAGCCGAGGTTTTGGCCCGGCACGGTTGGCGGTTGGTGCCGCTGAGCGCCTCCCCGGAATTGGTGGTGGTCAATACTTGCACGGTCACCGGGGCCGCCGATCGCCAGGCCCGTCAGTTTATCCGGCGTCTGGCGCGTACCAGGCCATCGAGCACAGTGCTGGTGACGGGCTGTTATGCCCAACGGGCTCCGGAAGAATTGGCCCCATTGCCAGGAGTGCGCTGGGTACTGGGCAACCGCGAAAAAACCCGGCTGATCAAAATTATCCAAGAAGATTGCCAACATGCCGCTGCCATCATTAGGGTGGGATCGATAGCTGCGGCGCAGACCCTGGAGTCGATGCCCATCACCAGCTTTTATGGACATACCCGCGCCTTTGTGAAAATTCAGGATGGCTGTCAGAACTATTGTAGTTATTGTATCCTTCCTTACGTGCGCGGCCCCTGCCGCAGTCTGCCGCTGACTCAGATTATTGATCAACTAGAACAATTATCCTCCCGGGGTTATCAGGAGATAGTCCTTACCGGCATCAATCTGGGGAAATATGGTCATGATCTGCCCAATCACGAAAACCTCTCGGAGCTGGTCCAGACCCTGGCTCAGGCCGGACTGCCGGGCCGCTACCGTCTCAGTTCAATAGAACCACAGGAGATCACCCCGGCCCTGCTCCGACAACTGGCCGCCTGGCCGCAGTTTTGCCCCCATTTCCACCTGCCGCTGCAAAGCGGCTCGGCCTCAGTGCTGCAAGCCATGCGGCGGCCTTATAGCCCGGAGGATTTTCGGGAATTAGTTAACCAGATCAATCGATACTTTCCCCAAGCGGCCCTGGGAGTGGATGTCCTGGTAGGCTTCCCCGGGGAGACCGCGCGGGATCTGGCTCAGACCCAGGAACTTATCGAAGCCTTGCCGATCAGTTACCTGCATGTCTTCCCGTTTTCGCCGCGCCCGGGGACTGCGGCGGCCCAAATGCCCCAGAGATTATCCACCACTGCGGTAAAAAGACGGGCCCAGAGCCTGCGAGCCTTGGGACAAGAAAAAAAGGCAGTTTTTTATCAGCGACAGGTGGGACAAGAATTAGAAATATTGGTCGAAGGACCCTGTTCTGGGAAACCTGGCTGGGTTAAAGGTTTGTCGGCCAATTATCTGCGCTTGGTGTTAGAGGGTGGGTCTGAGTGGACCAACCGGCTGGTCCGGGCTCGTTTAGTGGGAATAGTCGGAGAACAGGGGGTGGCTCTGCCGGTGTAAGCCCAAGCTTGGGAGAATAGCGGGGTGAGTCCAAAAGGCCAAAGATCAATGCCCGGAAAGTTTAGGCCGCACAGGTGTCTTGCCAGTGTGGCCAATATTTTTATGATTTATGGTTGTCTCACAGGTTCAAGAACCACTGTTCAGCATGGCGGACAAAGACCTAAAGCTAGGCCAGGGCCAACTTTAAGCGGGCCGGTGCCGAGAGACCGGATTCCGGTTGCCGGTCGGTAGACAAGGTGCCTGGTATGCCCAGCCGCCAAGCCTGGGTATGGGAGGCCAGAACTTCCATAAAGCGGTGGTGGAGAGCATGACTGCCTTTGACTACCTGAAGGTGGCCATGGATGGGCCAACCCAACAGGGCCAGGTCGCCGATAAAATCCAACAGCTTGTGCCGCACAAACTCATCCGCAAACCTGAGGCCCCCCGGATTCATAAGGCCAGAAGCAGTCAGGACCAAGGCATTGTCCAGAGAGCCTCCTAAGGCCAGGCCATTGGCCTGCAGGGCTTCAACGTCCTTCAGGAATCCAAAAGTCCGGGCCGGGGCGATTTCCCGACAGAACCTCTCGGGGCGCATCCGGAAATTGACCTGTTGCCTGCCGATCAAGGGATGGGGAAAATCTATGGCATAGCTAAAGCAAGGGTCGGAGGCCGGTTCTACCCGGATAAATTTATCCCCCTCCACCACTTCCAGGGCCTGTTGAATCACGCAATAGATGCGCGGCGACCTCAAAGTCCGCACACCCGCCTGCTGTAACAGGGCGACAAAGGGAGCCGCGCTACCGTCCAGAATAGGCAGTTCGGAACCCCAAACCTCTACCCGGGCATTATCTATACCCAGACCGGCCAAGGCCGCCAGCAAGTGTTCGACAGTGGCCAGGGTGGCTCCCGGCACCCCCAGGGTGGTGGCCATGGCAGTATCCACCACTTGCGAGTAGCAGGCCCGAATCATCGGCCGGGCTGGGAGGTCGGCCCGGACAAATCGGATGCCGCTGTTGGCCGGGGCGGGGGAGATAACCATCCGCACGGACTGCCCGCGGTGGAGGCCAATGCCCTCACAACTGACCCGGTGAGCCACGGTTTGTTGAAATTGCATAGTCTTCCCCTTTGATGATTTTCAATTCAGCAAATCACGTGCCACCGGCTAGTCAGAGCTGAATCGGTCCCAAAGCCTTTAAATATCAAGGGGATAAGCCTGATACGGCCAGGCCAGCAGGTTGATCCTGACAAATCTTGTGGCTAAATTAACACAGAATTTAGTGGATAATTGGCAATATTGACACAAAATATCATGGACAAATGGTATTTATTATTCCCCGGCCTCTGGCTGGGGTAAGCTGATAAAAACTGATTTATAAGTTCAAGGATGCTTTCTGGCTGCGTTTAGATAGTCTTCTCAGGTGATAATGTCAGCCTTGATCAGGTTGGTGGTGCCCCGGATGCCGATCGGGGTACCCGCGGTAACAATTACCCGATCACCTCTGGCCACCCATCCCGTCCGTACCGCTTCGTCTTTGACCAAAGACAGCATATGATCGGTACTTTGCAGATCCCGGCATAATAGCGGGAAAACCCCCCAGGACAGGCATAGACGCCTCCAGGTTTCTACCAGAGGAGTAATACCAATAATCGGGGTCTTAGGGCGGAATCTGCTGATTAACCGGGCAGTGCTACCCGAGGCGGTAGTGGCCAGAATCGCCTGGGCCTTGAGATCATCGGCTATTCCACAAGCCGCATAACTAATCACATCGGAGATCTCCTCCCCCCGAAATCTGCCTCGGGTTTTAAGCCAATCCTCGTAGGGTAAACTGGCTTCTGTTGCCCGGGCGATTCGGTCCATAAATTTAACCGCCTCCCGGGGGTAGAGACCGATGGCGGTCTCCTCGGATAACATTACTGCATCAGTGCCGTCCATGATAGCATTGGCCACATCGGTGGCTTCCGCCCGGCTGGGATTGGGATTGGAAACCATCGAGGCCAGCATCTGGGTGGCGGTAATCACCGGCTTGCCGACCCGGTTGGCAGCCTCGATAAGGTGTTTTTGTACCAGCGGCACCCGCTCCAGGGGCGTTTCCACCCCTAGATCTCCTCGAGCCACCATCAAGCCATCCGCCACGGCCAGAATTTCTTCCAGATTTTCTAAGGCCTTCTGTTTTTCGATCTTGGCAATCACCGGGGTCTCGAAGCCGTGCTTTTTAATCAGCTCTTTCACCTCTTCGACATCGTGGCGATAACGGACATAGGAGAGGGCGATTAAATCAACCCCATTTTTCAGGCCAAAGAGCAGATCTTCACGATCCTTGGCAGTCATTGCCGAAATTGGCAGACCCAAGGAAGGCAGGTTGATGCCTTTGTGGGAACTTAGGGTACCTCCTACCACGACCCGGCAGTGGAGATCTGTATCCGATTTGTCTTGGACCTGAAGTTGAATAAGGCCATCGGCCAGCAATATAGAAGCTCCAACCGGCACCGCCCCGATCAATTCGGGATAGTTTACCGCCCCCTGATGTTGATCCCCGATAATGGGACGGTTGGTCAGGGTAAAACTCTGGCCAGGGGATAAATTCACCCTTTCGGGGTAAAATTCCCCAAGGCGGATCTTAGGGCCGGCTAGATCCTGGAGAACCGCCACCGGTTTCCCCAAGGCCTGGGCCGCCCCTCGCACCTGCCTGATCCATTGGCGGTGTTCTTCCTGAGTGCCATGAGAAAAATTAAGCCGGGCCACATTCATCCCCGCCTCTATCAGGCCAGATAGAACCTCGCCGCGGCAGGCCGGGCCTAAGGTGCAAACAATCTTGGTACGGCGTTGAAAATGTAAATCCACTATCCCTTCCCCCTCAAGTTATCGTTTTTTTTATGCTTATAGCCATGGGCGGGCTAATCATGGCTTAATCTGAGTGATTTATATACTAATCAAATTTTTCGCTTTGGATTCTTATAACCCTTAATGATCCCCAAAAGCTATATTTTTACCGAAAAACCAATGAGACCCTATTGCATCAGCTACAAGAAATTATTATTCTAAAGTAATTATTATTCTAATTTAATTTTTGGTTGAGAAAGAATAAATCACCCTGTCGGTTTTTAATGCAAAATATGGTATAATAATTGCATGTCATTTTTTAAACGTCTTTTTATATGAGGGGGTTGTGGTAAATGCCAGCTTATGAATACCAGTGTATCAATTGTCTCACCAAGGAGTCCCGGATCGGCGGGGTCGATGATAAGACCGCCATCTGTATGGAATGCGGCCATTTGATGCTGCGCCTCGACGAGGATGTTTTCCGACCCTATTTTGACAAGCAGCAAAAAGAAGCTGAGGTCCGGAAAAACACCCGAGTGGCATAAATAGCTATTGGGTTTATCAACTGTTTGGGTTCCCTCCGAGGGGTTGGGGGAGAAACCGGAGCAGGGAACTCTTACAGCCATAAAAGCCGTCGACCGCGCTTGTCCCGAGGCCCGAGTGCAATATTGTTTTAAGCTATCGTTACGCTGAGGAACGAATTCGGTGATTGAGATTCGCTTCCTTAAGAGGGAATTTCTGTGCCTGCTGTCCAGCATGCCATGGCTGTCACCGCTAACCCAATCCAATATTATCTATCCGGCAATCTGCCTCGGACGCTATGACCCGGTATCCTTCCTGAACTAGCAAGCCCGCAAAAACACCCACCACGCCATTGGTTTCTCCTGACTCAGTCCAACCGCAGGACGGACTGCGAGCCTTCAAATAACAGACCGGTGAGGATAGGGAACGGACTAATTCCAAACAGCGGTAGGCCCCCGCCAGAAATTGAGGGGTAACATCCTGTCCCTGGTCATTTATCAGGTAGGCCCGACCTGCCAGGACATCGAAACCATCGCCGCCCTTTATTTCCGCTGGCCGACGGGGAACCGACAGGCCCCCCAGAACCTCGGGACAGAGCGCCAAAAACGGGATCTGGCGTAGGCAGTGGATCAAGGCAGGGGACTGGCAGTGGCCGCCGTTGTAACGGCAAGGGATACCCACTAGGCAAGCACTGATTACTACCACTGCCAGCCTCAGAGGTAGACCAGGGGAAGTTCTTCGGGATTGCGGGCCACGATTTCGCCTATCACAAAGGCCTGCTCATTGACCGCCTCGAGGCGCTGCAAGACCTCGGTCAGCAATTCTTCCGTAACCACTACCACCATGCCGATGCCGTTATTGAAAGTCCGCCACATTTCTGACTCCGGAATGTGACCTCGGTGTTGAATTAAGTCAAAGATCGGCGGCCGGGGCCATCGTCCCGGGTAGATTACTGCCTGACAAGATTTTGGCAAGATCCGGGGAATATTGTCAGTCAGACCCCCACCGGTAATATGAGCCAGGCCGGAGATCTGGAAATCCCGGAGGAGGTTCAGGATGGTGTCAACATAGATCCGGGTGGGTTTCAGGAGCTCCTGGCCCAGCGGTCCCCCCAGTTCCGGGACTTCATCCCAGACGCTGAGCTGGCCCGCCTCTAATAACACCTTGCGCACCAGTGAAAAACCATTGGCATGCAGGCCACTGGAGGCGATGCCCACCAGGCGGTGCCCCACCGCAATCTCCGAGCCATCCAGGAGCCGGTCCCGCTCCACCACCCCGACCACAAATCCGGCCAGATCATAATCCTGATCCTGATAAATGCCGGGCATTTCAGCGGTTTCACCGCCGATCAGAGCACAACGGGCTTGCAGACAGCCATCGGTGATACCTTTGATAATCTGGGTTGCCACCTCCGGCTCAAGCCGCCCCATGGCCAAATAATCTAAAAAAAATAGCGGCGTAGCCCCATGGACAACGATGTCGTTGACACACATAGCCACCAGATCAAGGCCAATGGTATCATGCTTATTCATTAGGGTGGCAATCTTGAGCTTGGTGCCTACCCCATCGGTGGCCGAAACCAGAATAGGATGCCGATATTTTTCCCGATTGAGGCGGAAAAATCCCCCGAACCCACCCAAATCGCTGATAACCCCGCTACGGTAGGTGGATTTTACCATGTCTTTGATGCCGCGGATAAAGCTGTCCGCTTTATCGATGTCGACCCCAGCTTCGCGGTAGGTTATGGACTCGGACACTTTCAGCTCCCTGCTCTGACTTCTAACCCTGATGGCTAAAGGCTAAACGAACCCATTGATCAGATCCTGAACCCTGTTTGGATAAACACCCGAGGGGGTAAATTAAGGGGTAGCATTTTTTTGCAGAGTCTGAATGGCCTCTCCCTGACAGTGGGGACAGGAGCTCGGACGGTTTTCACCGGCAGGAGCAACCCAGGTATGCGCACAGGTCTGGCAGAAAAATCGCTCTTTGGCGATCTGGTAGTCACCACCTTCAATCTTGATGGCTTTACCATGGACCAGGGCATCGGCTATTGCCTGATGGGCTCGGGCCAGCATCCGGGTCACCGTTGGTCGGGAGACATTTAATCCCTGAGCCACCTCTTCCTGATTCATTCCTAAATAATCTGACAGGCGTAAGGCCTCCAGTTCGTCAACACTGATTACCACCTGTTCTAAACCACGAAGCGGAATGCCCTTGGGTTTAAAGAAGGTGATGTCTGGTTCGCTCTCCACCCAGCGAGATTTTCTTGGTCGGGCCATAATTTTTTTTATTCTCTATCTACAGTTATGGTGATCAGTGAGATTTGGCTTAACATAAAAAATAAACCATTTACACAACTTATAAGCCAAGGCTCCTTCGCCCTTTATCTTTCCACCCGGACTGCGGTCTTCCTCGAGGGGGCCGGACCAGGGCCCTTCAACAAAAAGGATTGACAGCGGGGAAAAGTCACTTTATCTATTCAAATAATAACAAAATTTTTAGCAAATGCCCACAAATTTTTCGTGGTCGAAGCGGCAACTATATTGCTTTTCAACCCTGTTCAGAAGAAAGCAAAACCCAGGCCGACAACTCATAGGTATTTAAATTTATTTTATATTTTTAACTTAAAATGCAAATGGAACAATATTACTCCAATACTGGAACAAGGGCTAAATTTGGGAGATTGGCATGCCCATGGAAGTTTATCAGCAACAGGTGGAAGAGAGCGCCGCTTTTCTGAGAACACGATTGGCAGTCCGCCCTCAGGTAGGTATTATCTTAGGTACTGGCCATGGCGCTCTGACCCAAAATCTAAGCCAGCCGCTTATTCTATCTTATGAGGAAATCCCTCATTTTCCGCGCGCAACCGGTCCCAGTCATCGAGGGCAATTGATCAACGGCAGTTTAGGGGGTAAAGCCTTATTAGTATTCCAGGGGCGGTTTCACGCCTATGAAGGTTATTCTCTGCGTCAGGTAACCTTTCCGGTCCGAATCATGGCTGCCTTAGGCATGAAGTTGATCATTATTACTAATGCTGCCGGGGGCCTCAATCCCCTGTTCCGGACCGGAGAGCTGATGCTGATCACTGATCATATCAATCTGATGGGGGATAATCCATTAGTGGGTGACAATGTGGCTGCCTGGGGGCCCCGCTTTCCGGATCTCAGCGCCGTCTATGACCGGCAACTACGGGACTTGACGGAACAGGTAGCCTTAGAGCAAGGATTGATGCTGCGACAGGGGGTCTATGTGGCGGTTAAGGGCCCTAGTCTGGAAACCCCGGCTGAAACCCGGTTCTTACGGTTGATCGGTGCGGATGCGGTGGGGATGTCGAGTGTTCCCGAGGCGATTGTCGCGGTCCATGCTGGGATGCGCATTTTAGGCCTTTCAGTGATCGCCAATGTCAATCTACCCGATGCCATGGCCCCGATCTCCCTGGACGAGATCATCCAGGCAGTTCAGCAGACAGAGCCGCAAGCGGTCCGCCTCCTGGTCGGCTTTCTGGAGAGACTGTCAGCCGAATTTTAATCGGCCTTCCTAGATAATATCGAGCCACGGTCTTAAATAAAAGGTTAACCCCAGATAGGCTAACAGGACCCCGGCCGACTCCCCCAACTAACCTTAATCTGTTACTCAATCCTTATACTTGGTCTAAGTACCGGTTATTCCCAGGCTTCTGGTTATTCCTTGAGTTACTCAGCCTCAGTCGCGGGTTTTTTCTTCTTGCGGGTGCGTTTCTTTTTTTTTGGCTCTTTTTCGGTTTTTTCCGCCTCTTGCTTGGCCTCAACCTTCTTTTTGGCGGCGGCCGGTTCTTGGGCTTCCATTTCTTCCGCCGGTCGGGCCTCGGGAGCAGGAGGCTCGGGTTCGGAGGGCACCGCGGCTAACTCGGCTGCTGGTTCGGCCTCAGGACTCACCTTCTCTTCTGGGGCGGCTGCTTTGATCTCCCCCACCTGCCCCAGGAAATAACGGCGTTGCTCCAGAGGAAGATTTTGCAGATTCGCCCCACATTGAGGACAGATTTGGAAATGCATCGCTACCTTAGCCTGACATTGCGGGCAGATCAAGAAAAGCCCCATAATGATTCTCCTTTATAACTCCCGGATCTAATTAACGTTATACCATTAGCAGAGATAAAGCGATTTTTCAAGTCTTTTTCTGGGCTAAATTTCACATTTTTACTTGCTGGTAACCAATTAATCAATGGTAAGGCCCTCAGGTTCCTGACCTGCTAATACCCGTACTACTGGGTTGACCGCCAATGTCAAAAGGCTATTCTAGTTAGTAAAGACAATATAAAACTGCTAGCCGCAGGTTTAAGTTTACTCAAGCTATTATTTAGGTCCAAAAGCAATGACTTGGGGGCAAAAAAACGGGCCTGGGGAGAGGGGGCCACTATAAAGCTAACTCCGGTTTTTACCAAGACAATTTTTTTTCCTTCGGTTGGCTAGGCGATGCCTAAGTTAGTAATAAATAAACTCTTTTAATTTCAGCATATTATAAGATTATTTATCGCCGCCCAGGGGAAGAAAGGTCCTGGATTTATTCCAACCAGGGGGACCGTTATCATTTTGATAATGAACAAAAGTTGGGCATGGACTTTCTCTCAAAACGAGAAGATCTAACCGGAAAAGATTAGAATTAGCTAGCGGTATTGAAAAAATTACCCGTATTTCCTACAGGTTAATTAATTATAAAATTCAGGCCGACTGGCAAGACACTTGCAGACTTAATGGCAGGTTAATCCTATCGGCCTGGCCAGGCAGAAATCTGGCCATAAATTTCCGTTTAGCAATAATAAGGAGGAAAATCCGCGTCCATGCGCAGCGCCACTTCGATTGTGAGCTTGCCGTCCCTTAGAAAACCACCCATGGAGGGACCTCTTGATTTTCGGCTTAAAAAGATGCAGTGGGTGGATGTGGTTCTCAAGCTGTTGATTCCTGTCTTTCTGGTTAGCCTCTTTGTGCTTTCGCTTCACTATGGTGCCTGGGCGGGTTATCTCGAGCTCTTAAATCGTCACCATTATGTTTCGGGGTTAACAGCGCTGGGAATTGGCCTGGCCTTGTCTTTATTGGTCTTTCAGATCGTGCGGACCATCCTCTGGGCCCGCTACCAACCATATCCGGTGCCCATTGCTCCCTTACCGCGGGTAACGGTTATTATCCCAGCTTACAATGAGGGGGCTATGGTCGAAAAGGCCCTCTACTCGGTGGCCACCTCTAATTATCCGGCCGAGCTTTTGGAAATTATCTGTATCGACGACGGCTCCAAAGATGATACCTGGTTTTATATCAGCCAGGCCCGGCAGCGTTATCCGCACCTCATCAAGACCATTCGCTTCACTCGCAACCAGGGCAAAAAAGAAGGACTTTATGCCGGGTTTCGAAAGGCCACTGGGGAGTTTTTGGTTACGATCGACTCGGATTGCGTCATTGATAAGGATGCCCTGCGGCAGATAGTCGCACCCATGGTCCAAGATCCCCAGATCGGCGCGGTAGCCGGGAATGTCAAGGTCTATAACCGGCATCAGAGTCTGTTTGGCAAGATGCTGGCGGTTCGCTTTGTGTTGGCCTTCGACTTCTTGCGGGCCTCGCAATCCCGGTATGGGGCCGTAGTTTGTACCCCAGGAGCGTTGTCGGCCTATCGCCGCGGCACTATCATGCCTTATTTGGAGGCCTGGCGGCACCAGACCTTTTTGGGAGCGCCATGTCAACACACCGAGGATCGGGCTCTGACTAACTTTGTCTTGCGGGCTGGATACTTCACGGTTTATCAGCGGACCGCGGTGGTCCATACTTTGGTACCCGAAAGCTACCGGGGTTTATGCAAAATGTATTTACGCTGGGAGCGAGGCAATGTCCGCGAATCTTTTGTGCAACTCGGATATTTGCTCACCAGGTACCGTTCTCGCCACTGGCTGCTGCCGGTGGTAGATTTCTTTATGACTCAGGTGGAATTCTTTCTGGCCTTTATCTCCCTGCCAATTTTAGCGCCGCTGTTACTGACTTCATTTGTCCTGCAGCCGCTGGTGATGTTGAAATTTTTCATGGTCCTGGGAATCATATCTTTAATCTACATGCTATACTATATCTGGCTGGAGCGTGACCTGGAGTTTGTCTATGGGGTAATTTACGGCTATTTTGCCTTTTTCTGTTTACAATGGATTTATCCATATGCCTTCCTGACCGTGCGCGACCGTCGCTGGCTGACCCGCTAGCGCTTGTTCAGACCAGTCCCCATACCCAATCAGGGCTGTATTAAGCAGCCTTTTTTTATGTCCTTGGCCTAGCCAAGCGTGCACGTAAAATCCATTGACCCCAGGGGCGATTCTTGTTAGGCTACCGTTATGGAGGCGGTCGTGGTCTGTCTGGGGGCCATTAATGTCGACCTGCTTTATCGGGTTGAGACCCTGGAGCCGTTTGTGGAGGTTGTCCCGGATTTGCGGGCCGGTGGAGAATATGCCCTTACCCCGGTCCAGGAAGGCGAGTTGCAGGACCGTCTGGCTCGCAGGGCCATGGTTGCTGGCCGCGGCGGCGGTGGTCAAGCGGCCAATACGGCCTTTGCCCTGGCTCGCTGGGGCATACCGGTGGCCCTGGCAGGTCGGGTAGGAGAAGACGAGGATGGGGATTTCCTGCTCCAAGGCCTGGCCAAAGTCGACTGCCATGTGGCCCGCCAAGGCAATAGCGGCCGGGCTTATATCCTGGTGGAGCCAAACGGGGAACGGACCATCCTGGTCGCTCCCAATACCAATGATCTCCTGGAACTGGCTGATCTGCCGGTGGCCTTAATTCAAAAGTGCAGATTGACTTGGTCTACCGTTTAGAAGATGGCCCCCATACCAGTTTAGACCCCGGCGAGCTTTACACCCGGCGAGGACGGGAGGTGCTGGCGCCGCTATTGGCCAGAACCGACACGCTGCTGGTAACCGAACGGGAATGGTGTCAGTTAGGCGGCAACGCGTTTATCTGGCCGGACTGGGCCCCAAAGACCGTTATCATTAAATTGGGGCCGCGGGGGGCGCGGCTGATCTCCCCGGCTGGGGTCATCGAGGCCCTCGCTGAAAATACGGCCACCGTAGTGGATACCTTGGGAGCAGGGGATGTTTTTGCCGCGGGTTGGCTGGCGGGTCAGTTGGCCGGCCTGGAACCGAAATCTGCTCTTAGTCTGGCTAACCAGGTAGCCGCGGTTAGTCTGTCTGGCCCCGGGCGGGATAGCTATCCTGGCAAGGTCTTCCTGTATCAACAATTAGCGGCTCTGAGATAAACATGCTGTCCTTTGGCTGGTTTTCCAGTGGCCGGGATCAGGCCGCCATCGATCTATTGGCCGCCACCCATGATCATATGGCCTCCGGATTCATACCCGGACAGATTGCTTATGTCTTTTGTGACCGGGAACCGGGGGAAACCCCAGCTGTCGATCGGTTTCGGGCCGCAGTAGAGGCACGGCACCTGCCGCTGGTCACCTACTCTTCCCGGAATTTAAGGGAAAAAATTCGCCGCCGGGCTCCGGATCTGGAAAAAGTCCGAAAAAATTATGACTTGGGGGTCATCGAGCGCCTGCAGGGCTATGAGGCTCGGATAGTGGTTCTGGCGGGCTACATGCTGGTCTTAAGCCACAGATTATGTTCGACATTTTTATGCCTCAACCTGCACCCCGGCCTCCCCGGCGGTCCCATCGGCACTTGGCAGCAAGTGATGTGGGAGCTGATCGCCCATGAGTACCAGGAAGCCGGGGCCATGATGCATCTGGCCACCCCGGAATTGGACCGCGGACCGCCGGTCACTTATTGTCACTTTTCCCTTACCGGGCCGGAATTTGCTCCTCTGTGGCAGCAATTTCGGAAAAAACGGCAACTCCAGAGTCTACAAGAAATTATCCACCAGGAAGGGGAGGCAGAACCGTTGTTTGCCCGCCTCCGGGCGGAAGAATTGAGGCGGGAATTCCCTCTGATCTTATTAACCTTGAAAAATCTGGCCGAGGGTCGTCTGGTGTTGACTACGCAGGGGGTTCAGTCCCAGGGAAAGTTGAAACCGCAAGGCATTTGTCTTACCGGCCAGGTGGAAGCCTATTTGGCCGGCCGTTTAAACCCATGATCCGTGCCGTTCAGTTAAATACCGATTGCGAAGGCCCGCTCTGTCTCAATGACAATGCCTTTGAATTGTGCCGGGATTTTATGCCCCCGCACGGAGACAAGTTTTTCACCCAGGTAAGTCGCTATGATGATTATCTGGCCGACGTCGTCAAAAAACCGGACTATAAAGCAGGCGACACCCTGAAACTGATTCTGCCCTTCCTCAAGGCCTATGGTTTAACCAACCAACAGATCTTGGATTATTCTTTAAGAACCATGGTGCTGGTGCCGGGAGCCGAGGCGGCTTATCGCTTTCTGCATGGACTGGGGTTGCCGATTTTTGAAATCAGTACCAGTTACCGTCAGTTTGCTCTGGCGGTCGGACTCAAACTTGGGTTTGACGAGGCCCATATTTTTGCCACCCCACTAGATCTGGACCGCTATTCCCTCTCAACCCAGGAAGCCAAGTACTTGCAGCAATTAGCCGTCGAGATTGCGGCTTTGCCTGAAATCCGGGTGCCGGATCCGGCCCTGGCCCCTGCTGACCTGGAAGGCCCGACCCAGGAGGCGATTGCCCGGCTCGATCAGATTTTCGGGGAGCTGATCCGCGAGATGGAGATCGGCACCATCTATCAGGAAGTTAATCCGGTTGGGGGGAGCGAGAAAGAACGGGCCTTGGTGGCAAGCCTGGCCCAGACCGGGTTACCGATGGCGGCCGCCATCTACGTCGGGGATAGCATTACCGACGTTCAGGCCTTCCAGGCCGTCCGAGCCGGGGGAGGCCTGGCAGTCTCGTTCAACGGTAACCGTTATGCGGTTAATCATGCGGAAATCATTGTCATCGCCGATACCGTTTGGCCGGTAGCCCTGATCACCACGCTATTTAGGCAACGGGGCCAGGCCGCGGTGCTGGGAATGGCCCGGCAGGGGCTGCCGGCTGATCTGACCGCCCTGGGACTGCCGCCGGAATGGCGCGCGGCTATCTCCGGTGGTCTGCAAGGTCGAGAAGCAGCCCTTTATGTGGCGGGAATGGACCCGCCCGAGCAAATCATCTCACAGAGTGCAGCCA
This sequence comes from Deltaproteobacteria bacterium, assembly GCA_019309545.1. Classification (NCBI taxonomy): domain Bacteria; kingdom Pseudomonadati; phylum Myxococcota; class Myxococcia; species Deltaproteobacteria bacterium. Next base: position 87,677 of record JAFDGA010000012.1, on the reverse strand, counting down.
TGCGCGCCCGTCTCCGGGGCGCGGCCATCGCCGCCTTAAGTTGAAGAGATCTCATGCGTTCATATTACCTAGGGTGAATAGGATGGAGCAGTCCTCAGCAAACTCGGAGCTGATTGATAAATTGGCGCACCTGCTGCAGCAGGCTAAGCTTTATGGCTGGGAATTGCGGCGGGTCAAACAGAGTAGCGACCAGCTCTACCTGATCTTTGATGAGGTCGAGTCCCTGCGCCGGGTCGAAACCGACACCGTGCAGGTTAAGATTTATCTGGCCCAGGAAAGAGACGGACAGCCGGTTTTAGGGGAATCCGGCTGGTTCGCCTATCCGGGTGATAATCTGGCTGCGGATCTGGCCCAGGCTCAAGCCCGGGCCCAGTGGGTAGCCAACCCGCCCTTTACCCTCCCCGGCCCGGAGCAACAGTATCAGCCCCTCAAAATGGCAGACGAGACCTGGCTTGACCAGCCCCGGGAGGTGCTATGGCGAGTGCGGGACGATCTACATCAGGCTGAGACCAAGGTTAACAATGTCCGGGTAGCTTCCGCCGAGGTGTTTGCCGAATGCAGGGAGATTAGCTTTCTGAACCACCTGGGACTTAAAGGGAGGTATAATGAAACCGAACTTTTTGTCCAATTTGCCTTGCTGGCCCAGGGAGGGGCAGAGGAAGCCGAAAGCCTGAGTTATAGTCGGGCCCGGTTCTATTCGAATCTAAATCTGATAGAGATAGTGACCCGCTACGGGGTTTATGCCCAAGAGGGCCTACAGGCCGAATTGCCCCCCAGCGGGCGCTATCCGGTGGTGTTCGGGGAAGAGGCCCTAGATACCCTGTTCAACTATTTTACTGCCCAGGCCGGTGGACCGGCCCATTTCCAGGGATGGTCCCGATTTAAACCAGGCGAGCCGGTTATTGCCGAACCGCAAGGTGATCGGCTGACCCTGAGCAGCGACCCCTGGCTGCCGGGCGGACTGGCCAGCCGGCCTTTTGATGCCCAGGGACTGGCCCTCCAACCGGTGACCATTATTGAAAACAATTTTTTCCGACAGGTGCTGGCTGATAAGCGCTATGCCGATTATTTGCAGCTTAAACCGACCGGCAATCTGACCAACCTCAAAGTACAACCCGGCATCACGCCCCTGGCCGCGATGCTCGGCTCAGGAAAAGTGTTGCATTTATTAAGGTTTTCCACCTTGGAACCCAACCCTGTCACCGGAGCCATTTCCGGCGAAATCCGCTCTGGCTATCTCATTGACCATGGCCAGGTTACTCCCATTAAGGGTGGTTCGGTCAGCGGGCGGCTGGACCAGGCCTTTCGTCAGGCGACCTTATCCCAGGAATTGGTGCAGCGCCAATCCTATCGGGGTCCGGCTGGGGTCCGCCTTGAGGATATGTCCCTGTCAGGGGCTTGATCAGTGGCAGCAAGTTGTTAAAATTGAAGGGGGTTAAGGGACCGGTTGACAAACTTGGGAAAATAAAATAGCATTCATAAATCTGATAGATTTGGGATAGATGCGTGTGCAGGGGAGATCTATGGAAAAAAAGGATGAAGAACTAATTGCCCGATGGATTGATCAAGATCCTGAATTGAAACATTTGATGGGGGAACACCAGGAATTTGAACGGCAGTTAGAAGACCTTAACCGACGGTTTTATCTAACCCCCGAGGAAAGCATCGCCCGTAAAAGGATTCAAAAACTCAAACTGGCTGGCCGGGACCGTATTGAGCAACTCCTGGCAAAATATAGAGCAAAGGAAACAACGTCATGACTATGACCGGCGCTCAGATTCTCCTCAAGGCTTTAGAACGAGAGGGTGTCAAGCATATCTTTGGCTTCCCCGGCGGAGCGGTGATCGACCTCTATGACGAATTGAGTCGTTGCCCGCACATCAAGCATTATTTGGTTCGACATGAACAAGGGGCCATTCATGCGGCCGACGGTTATGCGCGGGCAGCCGCCACCGTCGGGGTCTGTTTGGTGACCTCTGGTCCAGGCGCCACCAACACCGTATCTGGGATCGCCTCGGCCTATATGGATTCGATTCCGGTAGTAGTCTTCACCGGCCAGGTCCCGACCGCCCTGATCGGCAACGATGCGTTTCAGGAAGTAGATATTGTGGGCATTACCAGACCCTGTACCAAACATAATTATCTGATTAAATCGGTGAACGATCTGGCCCGGATCGTCCATGAAGCTTTTCATATCGCCCGTTCCGGGCGTCCCGGGCCGGTGCTGGTGGATTTGCCCAAGGATGTGCTGGCCGGCCGGACCACCCCCAAGTTTCCCGAGACCATCAAGATTAAGAGTTATAATCCGACTTACCATGCCAATCCGCGCCAAGTTAAACGGGCTCTAGACCTGATCCTCAAGGCCCAGCGGCCGGTGATTTATGCCGGGGGTGGGGTCATCTCTTCGGGGGCCGCTGAGGAACTGACCAAATTGGCCGAATCCCTGCAGATTCCGGTGACCAACACCTTGATGGGATTGGGAGGATTCCCCGCCCCGCATGACCTGTGGCTGGGAATGCTGGGTATGCATGGCACTTATTATGCCAATATGGCCATTCACCACTGTGATGTGCTGATTGCCATCGGAGCCCGATTCGATGACCGGGTTACCGGTAAAATTGAAGAGTTTGCCCCGGAGGCGAAGATCATTCATATTGATATTGACCCCACTTCCATCAGTAAAAATGTGGTGGTGGACATTCCCATCGTTGGTGACTGCAAAAATGCTCTGGGTCAGCTCAATCAATTGATTGCGGCCCTGGAACCCCGGGACTGGGGAGCAGCACGTCAGCTCTGGTTAGACCAAATCGCCGTCTGGAAACGTGATCACCCCCTGACCTATGACCGCCACAGTGGCGAACTCAAGCCCCAGTTTGTGGTGGAAAAGCTCTATGAGTTGACCAAAGGGGAAGCGATTATCACCACTGAAGTGGGACAGAATCAGATGTGGGCGGCCCAGTTTTATCTCATGAAACGGCCCAACCGATGGATGAGTTCCGGTGGTTTGGGATGTATGGGCTATGGCTTTCCCGCGGCGTTGGGGGCCCAGGTGGCCTGCCCCAATGATCTGGTCATTGACATTGCCGGAGATGGCAGCATCCAGATGAACATTCAGGAAATGGCCACCGCAGTGGAATATGATCTGCCGGTGAAAGTAGCCATCCTCAATAATCAATATTTGGGCATGGTCCGCCAATGGCAACAGCTATTCTATAAAGGCGTTTATAGTCAGACTTCCTTACAGATAGCCCCCGATTTTGTAAAATTGGCCGAGGCTTATGGCGGTTTGGGGCTACGGGCGGAAAAACCGGAGGAAGTGGAGCCGGTGATCCTTGAGGCCATCAATACCCGTAAGCCGGTGCTGATCGATTTCCGGGTAGCTCCTGAAGAATGTGTCACTCCTATGGTCCCTGCCGGGGCACCAACGCACAAAATGATACTGGTTTAAAGAGGAGCAAATCATGCGGCATACTATCTCGGTGTGGGTGGATAACGAACCTGGAGTGCTCTCCCGGGTCACCAGTCTGTTCAGTGGCCGGGGCTTCAATATCGAAAGTCTGTGCGTGGCTGAAACCATTGAACCGGATGTCTCTCGGATTACCCTGGTAACTTCGGGAAATGAGCAGATCATCGAACAGATTATCAAGCAACTGCGGAAGTTGATCAATGTTATCCGGGTGGTGGACCTGACCAGAACCGAGCACGTCGAACGCGAAATGGCCTTGGTGAAAATTAAGGCCGAGGACCGTTCCCGGGCGGAAGTATTGCGGATTGCCGACATCTTTAGATGCCGGGTGGTGGATGTCAGCCCCCACTCTTATACATTGGAAATTACCGGCAATAACGAAAAGATCAGAGCAGTGTTGGATCTCTTGAAAAGCATTGGCATCCAGGAAGTAGTCCGGACTGGGACCTTGGCCATCCAGCGGAGTAAAAAAAGCTGATCGCTGCCCAGTCTGGATCAGGGATGGTTTTGGGCAACCCCAAGTTTATCGACGACGCGTTAATTGCTGTACTCGAAAGGATTGATAATGAAAATCTATTATGACCAAGATGCTGATCTGAAGGTTCTTCAAGGCAAGAAAATAGCTATCATCGGCTTCGGCTCCCAGGGGCATGCCCAGGCTCTCAACCTGCGGGACAGCGGCTTGGAGGTAGTGGTCTCCGAGATGCCCGGTACCTCGAACCATGATCTGGCGGTTCGATACGGCTTTACACCGGTGGCTGCAGCCGAAGCCGCTCAACAATCCCAGGTAGTACAGATTCTGACCCAGGATCATGTCCAGGCCCAGGTTTATGAACACGATCTTCGGCCCCACATGGGTCCGGGGAAAACTCTGCTATTTTCCCACGGTTTCAATATCCATTTCGGCCAGATCGTGCCCGATCCCCAGGTCGATGTGGTAATGATCGCCCCCAAAGGACCGGGGCATCTGGTGCGCAGTGAATATGAGAAGGGAGCTGGTGTGCCCTCCCTGGTGGCCATTCATCAGGATGCTTCCGGCCAGGCTCTCCAGACTGCCCTGGCCTATGCCAAAGGCATTGGGGCGACCCGCGCCGGGGTAATTGAAACTACCTTTAAAGAGGAGACCGAAACCGATCTGTTCGGAGAACAGGCCGTCCTCTGTGGCGGGGTGTCGGAGTTAGTCAAGGCCGGATTTGATACCTTGGTGGCGGCCGGTTATCAACCGGAAATTGCCTATTTTGAGTGTCTGCATGAACTGAAGTTGATCGTCGACCTGTTTTATCAGGGCGGCATCAGTTACATGCGCTATTCGGTCTCGGATACCGCGGAATTCGGGGATTATACCCGCGGCAAGCGCCTCATCAACGAAGAAACCCGGCAGGAAATGCGCCGCATACTGTCGGAGATACAGAACGGCTCCTTTGCCCGGGAATGGATTTTGGAGAACCAGGCGCGGCGGCCGCTGTTCAATGCCTTAAGAAAACAGGAAGCCGAACATCCCCTCGAGGAGGTCGGTAAAAAACTGCGGGCCATGATGAGTTGGCTGCAGAAGACTTGAATTGACTATGAAGGCACCTTCGGGCCCGATTGCCCATCCGGGTTTCCTGTTTATCGGTGGCGGCGTAGCGATGCTACTGGTAGGTCTCTGGAGCGGGAGTCGGTTGATAACCTTGGTGGGGCTGGGGATGATGGGCTTTTTTACCTACTTTTTCCGAGATCCGGAACGCCCCATTACCTCCGAACCCGCTGCCATTGTCTCCCCCGCGGATGGCCGGATAATTTTTCTGGGTCAGGCCCAGGAAGACCAATTTCTCCACCAGCCCATGCAAAGGGTAAGTATTTTCATGAATCTGTTTGACGTTCATGTCAATCGAGCTCCGATTGCGGCTCAGGTCAAGGCCATGGCTTATCGGCCAGGTCAGTTTGTGCCAGCCAACCACCCGGAGTCTTCCCAGGTCAACGAGCAACAGAGCCTATGGCTGGAGACCGAGTCGGGACAGCACCTGGTCATGGTCCAGATTGCCGGCGTGCTGGCCCGCCGCATCATTACTTATGTGCGTGAGCACAAGCAGGTGCAGAAAGGCGAGCGGGTGGGACTGATCTGTTTCGGGTCCCGGGTTGATCTCTATTTGCCTGAGGAGTGGACGCTCAGCGTCAAGCTCGGCGACCGGGTTAAGGCGGGAAGCAGTATTTTAGGGAGGTTGTCATGAAAAAGCGCCGTAAAAAAAACAAGGGCCGCAATAAATTTCGGGGAATCTACATCCTCCCTAACCTGCTCACCACGGCCAGCCTGTTCAGTGGCTTTTATGCCATCATCGCCGCCATTAATGGTCGTTTTGAAGCCGCGGCGCTGGCCATCTTGGTCTCGCTGGTTCTGGATGGCCTGGATGGCCGGGTGGCCCGCATGACCAAAAGCGCCTCTAATTTTGGCTTGCAATACGATTCGCTTGCCGATCTGGTGGCCTTTGGGGTGGCTCCGGGGCTGCTGGTCTATCTCTGGGCCTTGCAACCCTACGGGCGTTTCGGCTGGGTGGCGGCCTTTCTGTTTGTGGTGTGTGGAGCCTTGCGTCTGGCCCGGTTCAATGTTCAGATCGGCAGCATCGACCCCCGCTATTTCAACGGCCTGCCGATCCCGGCGGCGGCGACCATGGTGGCCACCACCATCCTGTTTTATTATCATATCGGCGAATGGGCCCCAAACCGGCATATTCCCATTCTGATAATGATTTATATTTTATCATTTCTTATGGTTAGTAATATCAAATTCTATAGTTTTAAAAAGTTTGAACTGTTTAAACGCAAACCCTTTCATGTGTTGGTAGCGGCGATTCTTATATTCATTGTGGTCGCTACCGAGCCTTTCTTTATGGGTTTCTTGCTGATGACCAGCTATGTAATCTCCGGGCCGATCTGCACCCTGCTCCTCCTGGAGAGGAGGAGCACCCAAAAACGAGATGAATCAGAGGCCCTGGAAGTAAAGACCTCGGAGACTTAGTGACACGGACCGCAATCACCTCTTAATACTCAGATATTATCATCCGAGGTTCAGATTTAACCCCTGCCCCTCGGGGCCCTGTGACTATAGATCTTGAACAGGCCCCCTATCGGGTTTAAGGAGCTTATACATGGCTGAGAAAATTGTTATATTTGATACCACTCTGCGCGACGGGGAGCAGTCTCCCGGCGCCAGCCTCAATATTGACGAAAAACTGCAGATCGCCCGGCAACTGGCCCTCCTTAAGGTGGATGTCATTGAGGCCGGTTTTCCTTATGCCTCTCGGGGAGATCGGGAAGCAGTCCGCCAGGTGGCCCGGGAAATTCGGGGCCCGCAAATCGCGGGCCTGGCGCGGGCCATGGTCGGTGATTTAGACGCAGCCTGGGAAGCGGTCAAGGAAGCGGAAAATCCACGTATCCATACCTTTATCTCTACTTCCGACATTCATCTGAAATACCAGATGCGTAAGACCCGAGAGGAGGTATTGGAGGCCGCGGTGGCCGCGGTCCGCTACGCCAAACGGTATACCCCCAATGTGGAATTTTCCGCCATGGACGCGGCCCGCAGTGATCTGGCCTATGTGGCCCAGGTCTTTACCGCGGTGATCGACGCCGGCGCTACTACGGTCAATTTTCCGGATACTGTGGGTTATGCCATTCCCCACGAATTCGGGGCCAAAATCAAGTACCTGATGGAAAACATCCCCAATATTGATCGGGCCGTGCTCAGTGTTCATTGCCACAATGACCTGGGACTGGCGGTGGCCAACTCGCTGGCGGCAATCATGAACGGGGCGCGGCAGGTGGAGTGTACCATCAATGGCATCGGTGAACGGGCCGGCAATACCTCCCTGGAAGAGGTGGTCATGGCCTTGGCAACCCGCAGGGACCTATTTGATTATTATACTGATATCGCTACCCAGCACATTTATCCCACTAGTCGACTGGTCAGCAAACTGACCGGGATGATTGTGCAGCCTAACAAGGCGATTGTCGGGGCCAATGCCTTTGCCCACGAATCCGGCATCCACCAGGACGCGGTGTTGAAGGAAGCCAGCACCTTTGAGATCATGACGCCCACTGCTATCGGCATCAAGAAGAGCACCCTGCCGCTGGGCAAACTTTCCGGTCGCCACGCCCTGAAAGAGAAGTTGATAGAAATGGGCTATAATCTTTCCGACGAACTCTTGTCACAGGTCTTTGCCCGCTTCAAGGATCTGGCCGATCGCAAGAAAACCGTATTCGACGAAGACCTGGAAAGCCTGGTGGAGATCGAGGTCTTGCGCAAGTCAGTGCCGGATCACTACAAACTCCAGGAATTGGTGGTGCTCACAGGCACCATGGCCAAACCCTCGGCTACGGTGAAAATGGAAGTTGGGGATGAAATCCAGCGTTACTCGGCCTTCGGAGATGGCCCGATCGACGCTACCTTTAAGGCCATTACCCATATTACCAAATCAAAATGCCGGCTCCTCAAATTTTCGGTGAATTCGATCACCGGCGGCACCGACGCCCTGGGGGAAATTACCGTGCGCCTGGAAGAGGACGGCATCACAGTTACCGGCCACGGGGTGGACCCGGACATTGTCACGGCCAGTGCGCGGGCATTCATTAATGGACTGAACCGTCTGTTTTACTTGAAAAATATGGCTGCCAAGCCAGGGTCGGAGTAAACCGGGCTGATCTGTTGAGCCTCCGGGCAAAACCCTTTACCCCGGCTTTACTCCTGAATCATTCTGATTGACTGAGAACAAGATATGACCCCTCCGATGACCATTACCGAAAAGATTCTGGCGGCTCACGCTGATCAGGAATATGTTGCACCCGGACAGTTGATCGAGGCCCGGGTGGATATCGCCCTGGGCAATGATATTACTGCCCCCATCGCCATCAAGGCCTTTCGCCAGGCCGGGGCCCGAAAAGTTTTCGACCCCGAACGAGTAGTACTGGTCTCGGATCATTTTGCCCCCCATAAAGACATTGCCTCCGCCACCCAGTGTCAGATTCTGCGCCAGTTTGCCAAGGAGCAGCAATTGGTCCATTTCTACGAAGGCGGCGATATGGGCATTGAGCATGCCCTCCTCCCCGAGAAAGGCATCGTCGGCCCCGGAGACCTGGTCATCGGTGCGGACAGCCATACCTGTACCTATGGCGGCCTGGGGGCCTTTGCCACCGGCATCGGCTCCACTGATCTGGCCGCCACCATGATCACCGGCGACTGCTGGTTCAAGGTACCGGAGACCATGCTGTTTATCTATACCGGCCAGTTGCCCCGCTGGGTGGGAGGCAAGGACCTGATTCTTTATACCATCGGCGACATCGGGGTGGACGGTGCCCTGTACCGGGCCATGGAGTTCGCGGGCGACACCATCGACACTCTGCCCATGAGCGACCGCCTGACCATGTGCAACATGGCCATCGAGGCCGGAGCCAAAAACGGCATCATTGCCCCTGATGAGATTACCCGGCAGTATGTCACCGAGCGGGCCTTGCGGCCCTTTTCCTTTTATACCACTGACCCGGGGGCCAACTATGCCTTTGTCCGGGAGTATGACATCAGTACTCTGGAACCCCAGGTGGCCTTCCCCCATCTGCCCGAAAATACCCGACCGCTGTCCCAGGTAGGCCGGGTATCCATCGACCAGGCAGTCATTGGCTCCTGCACCAACGGCCGTCTGGAGGATTTGCGGCTGGCGGCCCAAGTGCTCAACGGCCATCGGGCCGCCCCTGGCGTCCGTCTGATCATCATCCCGGCCACCCCCTGGATCTACCGCCAGGCCCTGAAGGAAGGTCTGTTTGACATCTTTTTAGAGGCTGGGGCGATAATCAGCCCCCCCACCTGCGGGCCGTGCCTGGGGGGGCACATGGGCATCCTGGCCGCCGGGGAGACCGCCATCGCCACCACCAACCGTAACTTCGTCGGCCGCATGGGGCATCCTGAATCCCAGGTCTATCTGGCCAACCCGGCGATAACCGCAGCCTCGGCGGTGGCCGGGTGCATCGTCGGGCCTGACGACTTGTAACGGTTAACCATAAGATATTGATTTTAGCAGCATATAATACGGAGTACCCCAATAATCGCTGATTTAAATTTTATCTTGCTCCTTCCCATCAAGGAGGTAAAATTATGATCAGGAGGTCCAATCCTTTCTGGCCAGCCCTGTTCTTGCTCGCGTTTATCACTGGGGCTTGCTCCGGGATTCTGGCCGAGGAGCAACGCAGCGACGGCAATATCGAACGGATCAAAGTCGGCTCCGGAGGTTATTCCTGGAAAAGTTGGGATCGTAATCCTCAGAAAAAGGATGACGGTGCCATCATGATCAAAAAAGAGTCCACTTTTTAACCAGTTATCAACCTGAGCTCCGGCTTGTTAGAGCCTGTCTAGGGCACCCAGACCCGTCGCAGAACCCGGGTTCTATCAAGCATAAGGCAGGATAAGGAAGGTGCTGATGGACATTAATGACTATCAGGAAATATTAGCGGATCTTTTCCAACGCGCCGTGCGCTTGCGGAGCCTAACCGCAGATGACGTAACCTCCGAAGAACTTGATACTGAACTGCCTGAACTCCCCGACCAGGAAGAAGCCTGACCAGGAATCACTTTAGCTATTTTTATATGATTGGCCACCCAGGGATGGGCCGATCGATTTCGGGCATCAGACGCCGGGTTTCGTGCAAGGCCACCACGATGCGCTGATAATGGTTGATACCGATTACCTTTCAAATGAGTAATTTTATCCTTTATCCCCTCTCCCCCGCTGGCGGGGGAGAGGGCGAGAGGGCATTTTAGCTCTTTGATCGTAACTTGGTATAGTCGGTATGACAGATTTCTGTCGCCAGGTTTTGGAACAGAAAGGGGCAGGTATGAAACCCACCCCTAAAAATTTTCCAGGCCGGATCACGGCCCCTTGCAAGAAGGCAATTATTCTCCGGGCTTAATACATATACTCCATGACCCTCATCCAGTAGCCCTTGAAGACTACGGCGGACAGAAAATAGCCCAGGGGCACATTGATGGCCACTCCGATGGTGAAGGCCCACAGCGGCGCCCAGCCGAACTGGGTCAGTTCCTTAAAGCGGGTGGTATAGCCGATGCTCAGAAAGCAGAACAGGAAGGTCCAGGTGCGCAGGGTTTTGACCGGCTTGACTACCAAGGGCTTGATGGAGTTGGAATAAAGCTCAGGGCCGTAGGAGAGGCCGACGATAAACATGATCAACGAAGCGATGAAAAAGCCGATGACAAATTTGGGAAAGCGTTGCCAGATTTCGCCGACCCCGACCTGGGTGGCGCTGGCGGACCGTTTCTCCCAAAACACCACCGAGATGATGGCCAGCATCAGCGACCAGATGCCGATGAAGATATCCCGGCCGATAACCTTCATCATGGTAAAGGAGCGGATGGCTGCTTCGTGGCCGATGGCCACCGCAGCGGCAAAACCGGCGGCGTCAGCGAACTCGGAAGTGCCGATCCAGGCCCCGGCTACCCCGGGATGCAGTTCAAAGGCCCGGCAGAGAATGGGCAGAATGTAAATCATCACCAAGGCCCACAAGGCCACCAGGGAGATGCCCACCGACATATAATCCTTATGGGCCCGCACCGCCCCGCCCACGGCAATGGTGGCCGAAACGCCGCAGACCGAGGCTCCGGCCCCCAGACAGGCCCCGAAATGGGGTTCCAGCCTGAAAAGGCGGGTGGCAGCCAGATAGGTGGCCACAAAGGTGGTCACCGCCACCATGGTGGCCTGTAAAATGGCGATACCGCCAGTGTAGATAATCAAAGTAAACGGTAAGGTCGCTCCTAACAAGATGATGCCGGTCTTGATGTAATATTCCACCCGAAAGGCGGACTCCATCCAGCGGGGGAATAGACCCAAGTTGCCAAAAATCAGCCCTACCGCCAGGGCTACCAGCGGAGACTCCAGATTGTTATCCTTGAAAAATTTGGAGCTGGAGACCAAAAAGATGATCAGACACATGATATAAAGCAGGGTAAAACCCTTGACGTAATCAATGATGTCCACCTTCATGATGCCGCAACTCATGGTGAAGATGGTCAGCCAGAGAATAAAGTTAATGGTGTACCAGGGCCATTGGGCCGCGAAGTGTTGCCCCAACTCCACAATTGAAGTCCACTTTCCCGGTGGCGATACCGCGGCTAGCTTGATACTGGCCCCGCCCCAATAAAACAGCAGGGCGATCAGTATTAGGCCTAAGGCTAAATAAATGGCCCAGTAATCTTCTTTGAGAAGCCAGATTGGGAGTTCCCGTTCAACCCCTTGCTCATTTTCTGTCGTCATTGATCTACCCCCCTAAGCCAGGTTTATTTCCATTTTTCTAATATCTAGAGACCTATTTTGGTTATTAACCATCTTTTATCTAAGCCCCGGTAAAGTTTTTTGTCAAGTATATCTGTCCAGGTCATATTTCCTAACCAAGCTTTAATAATTTAAGGCAGAAAAAAAGGCCCTGAAGTTATCCTTCAAGGCCTTGATTATTACTCCGCAGAGAGGAGATAAAGTTTAATTTCTCCTCAGCTCGATTTCTCTCCCTTTTAGTACCTACAGACCCACAAATATCTTGACGCTGTTCAGGGCCAGATGATAGAGGGGGCCCGGGAAAATGCCGACAGCCAGAACCCCGGCGGCGGTCACCAGAACTGCTGAAGAAATAGCCGGCGTCATGGTGATCGGACCCAGATCTGCTTCGGCCGGACGCATGTACATCAACACGGTGATGCGCAGGTAGTAAAAGACCGAAATCAGGCTGTTCATGACGCCGATGATTGCCAGCCAGATATAGCCCGCTTCCACCGCGGCAGAAAAGACATAGAATTTCCCCACAAATCCGGCTGTGGGGGGAATACCGGCCAGGGCAAACATGAAGACGCTCATGGCCGCGGCCAGGGCCGGGTGCTGAAATCCCAGGCCACAATAATCATAGATATTTAGATAATTATCTTTCTTGCGAGCCACCAGGATGACAATGGCAAAGGCCCCCAAGTTCATCAGGGTGTAGGCCACCAGATAGTACAGGAAGCTAATGGCCCCCAACTGGTTGGCGGCCACCAAGGCCACCAAGAGGTAGCCGGCATGCGCAATGGAGGAATAAGCCAGCATGCGCTTAATGTTGGTCTGGGCAATAGCCACCACATTTCCCAGGGTCATGGTGGCAACGGCAAAGACCCACATCAGCATATTCCATTCCATCTTGATCTCAGGGAAGACTAGGAAAAAGATGCGCACAAAGGCGGCAAAGGCCGCAGCTTTGGTCCCTACCGACATAAAGGCGGTGACCGAGGTCGGCGCCCCTTCATAGACATCCGGCGTCCACATGTGAAAGGGCACTGAGGACACTTTAAAGCCGAAGCCGACGATCAGCAGCCCCATGCCAAACAGGAGCAAGGGATTGGTGCCCACCCCAGCTTTGATGGCCTGGGCCAGATCATCCAGAAACAGGCTACCGGTAACCCCATAGAGCATGGCCATGCCAAACAGTAAGAAAGCCGAGGAGAAAGCGCCTAAAATAAGGTATTTGATCGCCGCTTCATTGGATTTTAGATCTTCTCGGAACAGTCCGGCCAGGATGTAGATGGCAATGGAGAGAATTTCCAAACCCAGGAAAATCAGGATCAGGTGCCCGCCAGCGGCCATGAGCATCATACCAATGGTAGCAAAGATTAACAGCGTATAATACTCTTCAACATTGCGATTATAATCCTCTAAATATTTAACGGAGATCAAAATGGTCAGGGACGTGCCCAGGATAAAAATAAAGTAAAAGAAGAAGGCAAAATTATCGACGTAGAGCATGCGGGCGAAATCAGTGCCACTGCGGTTCCAGAGCATCCAGGTCTGCGCCGCGGCGATGGCCAGGCCGACCAGCGCCAGGTAGGGGAAATAAGCTTTTTTGCCTTTGGGGGACAGTGCGTCCACCAACAGGAGCAGCAGCCCGGCCACGGTTAAGGTCAGCAGCGGCCCAATATTGCTTAAGGTAATGCTGGGAATGCTGATGGTCATCTTAGGTCCCCCTTAATCACATCAACTAATGCCACTTTTGGTGCTTTGGCCCTTTCCATCTGGGCCACAAAATTTTCCGTCGAGGCCTTGGTTTTATCCAGGAAGGTATTGGGGTAAACGCCGATCCAGACGATGAATACTAACAGTGGGGTCAGATAGGCAATTTCCCGCAGCGACAGGTCAGGAAGATTTCGGTTTTTCTCGTTGGTGACTACTCCGAACATTACCCGCTGGAACATCCACAGCATATAACAGGCGGCGAAAATCACCCCGGAGGCCCCCAAGATGGCGTAAATTTTATTAACTTTAAACGCTCCCAACAGTATCAGGAACTCACCCACGAAGCCATTGAGGCCCGGCAGGCCTATGGACGACAAGGCGACAATCATGAAAATGGCCGCATAGACCGGCATGGGAGTGGAAAGGCCGCCGAATTCGGCAATCAGCCGGGTGTGACGACGTTCGTAGATTATGCCGACGATCAAGAACAGGGCCCCGGTAGAAAGACCGTGGTTAATCATCTGAATGATGCCGCCTTGAACCCCGGCCATATTGTAGGTAAACAATCCCAGCATGACAAACCCCAAATGGCTCACCGAAGAAAAGGCGATCAGCCGTTTGAGATCCAGTTGCATCATACACACCAGGGCCCCGTAAATGATCCCGATAATGGCCAACACACTGAACAGCGGTACAAAGTACCAGGCCGCTTCCGGGAATAAGGGCATGTTGAAGCGCAGGAACCCGTAAGTCCCCATTTTCAGCAGAACCGCGGCCAGCATCACGCTGCCGACGGTGGGGGCTTCGGTATGGGCATCCGGTAACCAGGTATGGAAGGGGAACATCGGCACTTTAATGGCAAAGGCCAAGGCAAAGGCGAGAAACATCCAGAACTGCATCTGGAAGGGAACCTGCAGGCCGTAGATTTTGAGCAGATCAAAGGTATAAACCCCGGTGACCTTGTGGTGGTAGAAATAGAGCACCAGGATGGCCACTAACATCAGCAGGCTGCCGAACATGGTGAACAGAAAGAACTTGACCGCGGCATAGATGCGGCGGGCCGGCGCGCCCCAGACCCCGATCAAGAGATACATGGGGATCAGCATGACTTCCCAGAAAATATAGAACAGGAACAGATCCAGGGCGCAGAAAACGCCGATCATTCCGGTTTCCAGGAAGAGCAGGCAGATCATGAATTCCTTGACCTTGTCCTGAATATCCTGCCAGCAGGCCATAACGCAGATGGGGGTCAGAAAGGTAGTCAGTAAGACCAACAGGAGGGAAATCCCATCAATGCCTATATAATAACTGATGCCGTAACTGGGGAACCAGCTATATTTTTCGACGAACTGCATGGCTGCAGTATCAGAATTGAACTGGAACCACAGAGGCAAGGAGAAGATAAACTCGAGCACTGCCACCACCAGGGTGGTCCATTTAATCACCCACTGGTTTTCCCGACTCAGCATGGTGATCAGCACCACCCCCAGCATGGGGAAGAAGATCAGGATAGATAAAATCGGCAAGTTCATCAGTCAGCTCCTTCTCCTAGCGCCCGAGATAATAACCGGCGATGATAAACACTCCGATCAGAATGGCGAGGGCATAGTTCTGCACATAGCCGGTTTCAAGTTTGCGGATATGGTAACTCAGCCATTCGATGACCCCGGCGCTGCCATTGACCGCCCCATCTACCACCTGGTCATCCACTCCCTTCCAGAGAAAGTCGGACCCGACTTTGATGGGATTGACCACGGTGGCATCGTAGAGTTCATCGACATAATATTTATGATAGATCAGATCATAGAGCAAAGGCACTTTTTCGGTGACCACCTGGGGCAATTCCGGCCGCTTGATATACATTCGATAGGCAGTATTAATGCCCAACAGCGCGATGACGACGCTGACCACCATCATGGTCACTTCAAAGCTGATGGGATAGTGAATTTCCGGCCGGTGCACATGGGCGATGGCCGGGACCAGAAATTCATGAAAGACATTCGCCCCCTCAATTATGGGAATGCCGACAAACCCACCGATGGTCGACAATACCGCCAAGGCCATGAGGGGCAAGGTCATCACCGGTGGTGACTCATGGACATGATGCAAGACTTCGGGATCAACCCGGCTTTCCCCGTGGAAGGTTAAAAAGATCAGCCGGAACATGTAAAAAGCGGTCATAAAGGCCGCAGAGGCGGCAATCAACCAGTAGAGAATATGCCCGTCCACCAATGACTTATAAAGAATTTCGTCCTTGCTGAAAAAGCCGGCGAAGGGGAAGATCCCGGCAATGGCCAAGGTGGCGATAATAAAGGTCCAGTAAGTAATGGGCAGGTGCTTTTTAAGATCGCCCATTTTGCGCATATCCTGTTCACCGCTCAGGGCATGGATGACGCTGCCGGAACCCAGAAAGAGCAGGGCCTTAAAGAAGGCATGGGTCATGAGATGGAAAATACCGGCGGCAAAGGCTCCCACCCCACAGGCTAGGAACATATAGCCTAACTGACTGACCGTGGAATAAGCCAACACCCGCTTGATATCATTCTGGGCCATACCAATAGACGCCGAGTAAATCGCGGTAATGGCCCCCACCAGGGCGACTACCGTCAGGGACACGGGAGCCAGGACATAAAGGGCGCTGCACCGGGCCACCATATAAACGCCCGCGGTTACCATGGTGGCGGCGTGGATCAAGGCGCTGACCGGCGTCGGGCCTTCCATGGCGTCCGGCAACCAGACGTAAAGCGGCAATTGAGCGGATTTGCCGGTTGCGCCGACAAATAGCAGCAAGGTGATGGCGGTAATAACCAAGCTCCCGACTTCGTAATGAGAACTGGCCAGGGAAAAGACTTCACGGAAATTAATAGTATTAAAAGTCCAGAAAATCAGGAAGATGCCTAACAGGAAGCCGAAATCCCCGATGCGGTTGACTACAAAGGCCTTCTTGCCGGCATCGCTGGCCGATTGTTTTTCGTACCAGTAGCCGATCAGCAGATAGGAGCATAAACCAACGCCTTCCCAGCCCACGAACATTAGCAAAAAGTTGTTGGCGGACACCAGGATCAGCATGGCAAAAACAAACAGGTTGAGGAAAGCAAAGTATCGGGGGTAGCCCTCATCATCATGCATGTAGCCTACCGAATAGATGTGGATGATGAAGCTCACCCCGGAAACTACCAGCATCATAACCAAGGACAGCGGATCGACTAAAAAGGCCGCCAGGGCATTGAAGTTGCCGGAGCTGATCCAATCATAAACTACGACTTCGACAGGCTTGGCGTCGGCGGGAAGATTCACATATTCTCGGAAGATTAAAATGACAATCAGAAAGGAAATGCCGATCACCGAGCAGCCGACCAGACTGACGAGCCATTTGGGAACTCGCCTCCCCAGCAAGCCATTAAACAGGAAACCCAGGATCGGCACCAAAGGCACCAGCCAGACATATTGAATCATGGCCTGCTCCTTACCACTTCATGAGATTAAGTTCATCGACGTATACGGTGGCTTTATTGCGGAAGATGGCGACAATCAGCGCCAGTCCGACTGCCACCTCAGCGGCCGCCACCGTCATCACAAAAAAGACAAACATCTGTCCATCGACGGCCTGGTAGTAATCGGCAAAACCGATCAGGGACAGATTAACGGCGTTGAGCATCATTTCAATGCACATGAAGATGATGATGGCATTGCGCCGGATCAGGACCCCAATAACTCCGATGGCAAACAGGGCACTACTCAGAGCAATGTAGTAAATCAAGGGCACTACCATATCTGTTATTCTCCCCTCAGTTCTAGTGAACCGGTTTTTCCCAGGGGTTGAGGCAAGATCTGAGGTCCTGCCCCGTTAACTCAATCTAATCTCTGGCTCGGGCCAGAATAACCGCCCCGATTAAAGCCACTAATAACAATACCGAGGTCACTTCAAAGGGCAGTAAATAATCGGTAAACAAAGAACTAGCTACCGATTCGGTACTACCGTATCCCGGCACCATCTCTTTCCCGGGGACCAGTTTAATCCGGGTAAAGGTATAAATTACCAAGAGGGCCGTGGCCCCGGCCAAGGCCGCGCCGCTGATCTTCTGGGCCAGGTGCTGTTTTTCTCCGCCTTCCTCTGGATGACGCAGATTTAGCAACATGATCACGAACAGGAACAGCACCATGATCGCCCCAGCGTAAACGATCACCTGGATGGCCGCGATAAATTCGGCATGGGCCAACAGATAGAGCCCGGCGACGGTAAAGAAGTTGAGAATCAGGTATAAGGCACTGTGCACCGGATTGACCTGGATGACTACCAGAACCCCCGATACCAGGGCCACCGCGGCCAGGATAAAAAATATTATTTCCATGCTCTAAACTCCTTGACCCCGAAAGAATTTATGCCTGGGCCTTCAGCTTCTCCATGTCATAGATCAATACCCGTTTATCGTACTGGGCCAACTCATATTTATTATTCAAGGCAATGGCCGCCTTGGGGCAGGCTTCCTGACAGAAGCCGCAAAAGATGCAACGGGTCAGATCAATAACAAATTCAACCGGATACTTTTCGTGATTCGGACCTTCGGCTGGAGTAATTTTGATGATCGCACGGGACGGACAGACCGTCATGCATAAGGTACAGGCCACACACTTGAGACGGCCGTCCTCGTCCACCTGCAACTCCGGGTGGCCACGAAATCTAGGGTAGACCTGGCGCTTCTCCTCCGGATATTGCAGAGTAATCGGCTTGGAGACGCAATGCTTAAAAGTGGTGACTAAGCCTTTGATTAAGGGATAAATCATGGTTCTACCTCTATACATACATCATGATGACGCCGGTTAAGAGGATATTGAGTAACGCCAGGGGGATCAGGATCTTCCAGCCAAAGTACATCAATTGGTCGAACCGGAACCGGGGATAGGTCCCTCGAACCCAGATGAATAAGAAAATCAAGGCAAAGGTTTTAATTAAGAACCAAACAATGGGGGGCAAAAAGGGTCCCTGCCAGCCGCCCAGGAAAAGAGTTACCGCCAGGGCGCTGGCGATAATCATATGGCCATATTCACCCAGCATCAACAGCCCCCACTTCATGGAGCTGTACTCGGTCTGATACCCGGCAACCAACTCATTTTCACACTCGATCAGGTCAAAGGGGGTCCGGGCGCATTCCGCGAAAGCCGCGCATAGGTACAATAGGAAACCCAGGGGTTGATAGGCGATGAACCACATATTCTTCTGGGCTTCGACAATGGTTACCAGGCTTAGGCTGCCAGCCACCATCAGCACTCCGATCACTGACAATCCCAGGGCCACTTCGTAGCTGACCATCTGAGCACAGAGCCGCAACCCGCCCAACAGAGAGTACTTATTATTGGAAGCCCAACCACCGATCACCGCCCCATAAACCGCCAATGAAGAGATGGCAAAGATATACAGGATGCCAATGTTGATATCGGCAATAACTCCTCGGTTGAGCGCGGCCACGGTCAGATCCACCTGATAGCCATAGATGGTTAGGCTGTCGGGGAGGATACGGTCGGCAAACGGTATGGCCGCAAAGGGCAGGAAAGCGGTAATGGCGACAATTATCGGAGCCAGTTCAAAGAGCACCTTATTGGCGTGCGGCGGGGTATATTCTTCTTTGAACAAAAGCTTGATCAGGTCAGCCAGAGGCTGGAGCAATCCCCAGGGTCCCACCCGGTTAGGACCATAGCGCAACTGGATAAAACCCAGGACCTTGCGCTCCATCAATACCACATAGGCAATGGTGGTAAGAAAAACCACCAACACCAGGGTAATCTTAACTACCATCAAGCCAACGAGCACCGGCAGGTTCATCTCTTTAACCCTTCTGAAGCTGTACGCGGCAAAGGTTAGAATTAGAAGTCAGGAGATTGGCCGGCGTATCACCAAAGTGATCTGCCAAAAACACCACTCCCCGGGGCAACTCCACCGTCACGGCAATGGGCACGGTAATTTCACCCTGAGTGGAAATAACTCTGACCGAATCGCCCTCTGCCACTTTCAGGGCCTTGGCATCGGCCGGATTGATTTTTAAAGTTGCGCCCGGCATAATCGTCTGGGGGCCTTGGGCATGGGTGGTATAGGAGCCGGAGTGCGCCAGAGTCTTGCCCACCATCAACGTATACTTGCCTTCTCCGGGAATGCTGATTGCGGTCGAGAAGGGCACGAAATTTCCGCTTAGAGAGGCTCTGATCTTTTTGTGCGGCCAACGATGGCCATTTTTAATTCCGGCCCAGATCGGCAACAGTTGGGCCATCTCCGCAAATATCGCTTGCGGACTACCATAATTCATGGGATATCCCAGGCGACGGCTCATTTCCTCGATGATCTCCCAGTCCGGCCGTCCCCCCTCAGGCGATAGGGCTGGCTGCAGGCAGCCCAGACGACCGTCGGTACTGGTGTAGGTACCATCGAGTTCGGCATGGATCGCCACTGGCAATACCACATCCGCCAGCCGGGCGGTGTCGGTCAGAAAGGCGTCCTGGACTACCATAAATCTGACTTTTTGCAGCAGTTTCTCAGTGCGCGCCGAATTGGGAAGCAACCGCACCAGATCACCCCCCAGCAGATATAAAGCTCTAGGGGCATCGGGTTCGTTGTCCTCCAACTTGTTCAGCATCTCCGCCAGGTTTATCCCTGGCTGGGCCGGCACCGGCCTTTCCCAGAGTTTAGCAAACGGTCCACCGCTCTCTTCCAGCGACTGGTAACCTGGTAAATAATTCGGCAAAACCCCGACATCGCAGACGCCATGGGTGTTATTCTTCTCAGCGATCGGATAGAGGCCGCTCCCCTTATTGCAGGGCTGCCCAATTAGCAGGAATAGATCGGCCACCGCGGTAGCGTTTTCCTGCCCCTGTTCCTGGGCCAGCAGATCATGGCCGAAGATAATCGCCGGAGCCTGGGCCTGAGCCAGCATTTTACCGGCCTGCCGCAAATCGGCATCCTTTACTCCGGCCTGTTTGGCTACCTTGGCAAGGGAGGTTTTAAGCAGGTTCTTTTTAAAGTCTTCGAATTCTTCGGCCTCCAGATGAGGAGTATAACCGGGTTGTGCTTCCAGGACCGCTTCCATTAAGCCCATCAGCAGCAACCGTTCACTTCCCGGGTGGTAGCGCAGATTCAGGTGAGCAAAGCGGTCAAATTTGGTCTTACGGGGATTGGCAACCAGCAGGCGGAAGTTCTCATTTTTTAACGCATCCATTATGCGCCAGCCATAAGTCGGCATCTCGGGAGTAACGTCGGCCCCGATCACCAAAATCACATCGGCATGGTTGAGATGGTGAGTGTTGCCTAAGACAAAGGGGAAGCCGCTCCCACTGGCCTCCTCCTGAATTTTCCAGGGGCTTTGATAAACTTTTATTTTGCCGGATTCCAGCTCGAGCCCAGAAAGCTTGGGTTCGCCAAAGACCGCAGCGATCCCGGCCAGTGCCCGGGCGAAATTATAACGGGCCGGACTGTCTAGATTATTGTGGCCCAGGCCAACCCGGAAAAATTTCTGGAACAGATAATTGGCCTCATTGGTAGCCCGGGGCGAGCCGATGCCGTAAACTGCCGTCGGCCCCGCACTATCGATAACTTCCTTCAGTCCCCGGGCAGCAAAATTCAGGGCTTCCTCCCAACCAGCTTCCACCAGTTGTCCGTCCCGTTTGATCATGGGAGTGCGTAGACGATCCGGGGCCTCCACTACAGTGAACCCAAAGCGGCCCCGCCCACACAGCAGCAGCGAACCTTCGCTGCGCACCCGATGCACATGGCCGTCCTTGGTTTGCACTTCATAGTTACAGCCGCCGCCGCAATAGGGGCAAATGGTCTGAGTCTTGGTCAACTCCCAGGACCGGGCGCTGTATTTAAATAATTTATTGATCAAGGCCCCCACCGGGCAGATATCAATGCAGGTACCGCAAAATTCACATTCCAGGGGAACATGCCCGCAGCCCAGTTCGGTGAAATAACCCCGACTTTCAAAATTGATGGCGCTGGCCCCGACCCGATCCCGGCAGACCCGCACACAACGCCCGCAGGTAACACAGCGGGTGGAATAACGTTCGATCAGGGGCGATTCATAATCAATATGCGGCGGTAACTTTAAGGCCTCATAATCAACTAGGTCAATGCCCAATTCATGGGTCAGGTCCTGAAGGAGACACTCACCGCCCTTGTCGCACCAGGGGCAGTCCAGGGGATGGTTGACCAGGATAAATTTCACCAGTTCCCGCCGCAGTTCCAACAGGCGCTCGGACTGGGTGATCACCTCCATACCCTCGGCCACTTGCGTGGTACAGGCCGGTTGCGGCCGCGGCGGCCCGGGTTTGACCTCAACCACACAGATCCGGCACGACCCGATCGGTTTAATGGCCGGATGGTAGCAGAGATGCGGGATATGGATGCCGTTCTCTAAGGCAGCCTCCAGGACCGTCTTACCTTTTTTCACCTGCAGGGCTTTACCATCGATCGTCAGGTTGATCATCTTCTATTCCTAACTGTAAGGCCGCTAGTTAAATATCCAATCTCTTAAACATCATCACCGATCCACATCGGCCAGGACGATATCCATGGTGCCGATGAGGGCGATTAAATCTGCCAACAGCCGGCCCTGAGCCAGCTTCCCCAGAGCCGCCAGATTAACAAAGGAGGGCGCCCGGATTTTCACCCGCAGCGGATGAACGCTACCATCGCTGACAATATAAAATCCTAACTCCCCTTTGGGAGCCTCAATGGCCTGATAAACCTCCCCGACCGGGGGCTTGATCCCTTCTTCGATGATCAGGAAATGATTGATCAAGGCCTCGATGTTGTTGTACACCCGCTCCTTGGGCGGCAGGGCGATTCGGGGGTCAGCAACATTTATATCGCCGGCGGGCAGATTTTCCAATACCTGGCGGATAATCCGGTTGCTTTGGCGCATTTCCTCCATACGGACCAAGTAGCGGTCATAGGTATCACCATTTTTCCCCAAGGGGACGACAAAATCAAAATCTTCGTAACTGGAATAGGGATTATCGCGGCGCAGATCCCAATCCACTCCCGAGCCGCGGGCCATAGGGCCGGACCAGCCCCAATCCAGCACCTCATCCGGGGTCATCACCCCCACCCCTTTGGTCCGGGCAATCCAGATGCGATTATAGGTTAACAGATTTTCATAATCCTCGATTTTCTTGGGAAAGGTCTCCACAAACTCCCAGACCTTATCGGTAAAACCTTCCGGCAAGTCCGCCGCCAGCCCGCCGATGCGAAAATAACAGGGAAACAGCCGTCCGCCCCAAACCATTTCGAACAGGTCCATCAGCTTTTCCCGTTCACGGAAGGCGTAGAATAACGGGGTCATGGCTCCCAGGTCATGACCGTGGGTACCCAGCCAGAACAGATGGCTGGAAATCCGGGTCATCTCGGCGATCATCACCCGGATATATTGGGTCCGCTTGGGGACCTCGACACCCAGGAGTTTTTCTACCGCTAGCACAAAACCCAAATTGTTGGCCGAGCCCGCCAGATAATCAATCCGGTCGGTCAAGGGCAGACACTGATGATAAGTCCGGAACTCGCACATCTTTTCGATACCGCGGTGCAAGTAGCCGATATCCGGGTCGGCCTTGACAATAAGCTCGCCATCGAGCTCCAGCACCACCCGCAACACCCCGTGAGTGCTGGGATGCTGGGGACCCAGATTGAGGACCATGGTTTCGGTCTGAGGCATAGTTTGCGCGCCATTCATGGTTTCGACTTCCTATAGACCCCGCACAGGGATTTCTTTACGTAGGGGAAAATATCCTTCGCATTCCGGCGGCGTTAAAATCCGCCGTAAATCCGGGTGACCACGGAACTGGATGCCCATCAGGTCATAACACTCCCGCTCGTGCCAGTTGGCGGTCGACCAGACCGGCACCACCGAGTGGATGCTGGGGTAGGCATCATCCTCCAGGAAGGCCTTCAGGGCCACCCGATTTTTGTAGCGGTGGGAATAGAGATGATAGACCACCGCAAACCGCGGGCTGGCCGGCAGGTAATCTACCGCCGACACCGAAGATAGATAGCGGAAGGAGGTTGCCCGGTCGTCCCGCAACAGGGTGCAAATGTCAACCACCTTCTCCGGCTTGATGATGATCGTGGTGTCACCCCGGAATTCGCTGATTTCCACGATTTCGTCAGGGAACTGGGCCTGGAGTTTTTCTACCGCCGCGCTCATGCCGCCTCCTGCCTGGCTTGCACTCTTTCGCGATATTGCTTGGTTAAGAAGGGATCCTGAAGAATCTTTTCGTGCAATTTCAGGATGCCATACAGTAAACCCTCGGGGCGGGGCGGACAGCCGGGCACATACACATCAACCGGTAAATATAAATCAATGCCCTGGACCACCGCGTAGCTATCAAAGATGCCCCCCGAGGAGGCACAGGCCCCCATGGCAATCACCCATTTGGGTTCAGTCATCTGCTCATAGATGCGCACCACCGCCGGCACCATTTTTTTGGTAACTGTTCCGGCGACAATCATTAAATCGGCCTGGCGGGGCGAAGCCCGAAAGGCCTCCATGCCGAACCGGGCAATATCCCAGCGATTGGCGGCAGTGACAATCATTTCGATGGCACAACAGGCCAGACCAAAAGTACAGGGCCAGAGGGAACTCTTCCGCCCCCAGTCCACTAACTTCTCCAGAGTTGTAGTCAGGACATTATTTCCTAAATGCTCTTCTATTCCCATTCCAAGGCCCCCTTACCCCAAACATAGGCCAACCCCACCACCAGGATGAGGATAAAAATTCCCATCTCGATCAGGCCAAATAACCCCAGAGGTTTAAATATCACCCCCCAGGGATACAGGAAGATCGCTTCAATATCGAACACCAAAAAAAACATGGTGATGACATAGAATCTGACCGCGTAACGGTGGCGGGCATCGCTGATCGGCACCATGCCGCACTCATAAGGAAGATCTTTGACTGGCGTATGGGTTTTCTTCCCTATAGTTTCGGAGAGAGCGACAATCAATACCGCCAATCCGATTGAGATGATCAGATAAACCAGGATTGGTAAGTAACTGATGAGCATTTTTGGGTGCTCCTTTGGTCCGCCGGTCTTCCTAATTATTTCTTGATCTTACAGACCCCGGCCGGGCAGTGGCCCGCAAGATGGGCCAGGTATTCGTCGCGGAAACGTTCAATGGTGGTTTTGATAAAAAAGATCGGGCTCATGGCCAAGGCGCAGTTGGCGGTATCGGCCATCACCTGGGCCACATTAATCATTTTGTCCAGATCCGCTTCCTGGCCCCGGCCGCTGGCAATCTTGCAAATCAGATCGTAGAGGATACGCGTCCCCCGGCGACAGGGCAGGCAGAATCCGCAGGACTCATGCTGGAAAAATTTTAAGATACAGCGTACCACATCAACAATACAGGTATTCTCATCCATGACCAGCATGGTCCCCGACCCCAAGGCACCGCCGGCTTTGGCCAAGGCCGCATATTCCATGGGGGTATCAAGCTGGTCTTCGGTGAGGAAGCCGAAGGAGGTGCCGCCGGTCTGGCAGGCTTTGAACTTTTTGCCTTCCCGGACCCCATCGCCATATTTTTCAATCAACTCCCGCAGAGGCATGCCGAGATTGGCCTCCACCACCGCCGGACGATTGATATGCCCCACCACCTGGAAGATCTTGGTGCCGGCCGAGTCCTCGGTGCCTTTCTTTTTATACCATTCGCCGCCGTGCAAGATAATGGAGGGCACGCTGGACAAGGTCTCGACGTTGTTGACGATGGTCGGCTTGCCCCAGACGCCCACTACCCCGGGAAACGGCGGCTTCACCCGGGGATTGCCTCTCTTGCCCTCGATCGATTCGATCAGCGCAGTTTCTTCGCCGCACACATAGGCCCCGCCGCCGGTCTGGACTTCAATAGTAAAATTGAAGTCGGTGCCGAAAATATTTTTGCCCAGATAACCCTGCGCGGTGGCCTGATCAATGGCGTTTTGCAGCCGCAACATGGACAGATAATATTCACCCCGGACATAGATGTAGCCGTGCGACGCCCCTACCGCATAACCGGCGATGGCCATGCCCTCCAGCACCCGGTGGGGGTCGCCTTCCATGATGTAACGGTCTTTAATAGTGCCGGGCTCGCCTTCATCAGCATTACAGACAATGTATTTCGGGGTATTGGGGTTGGGCAGGGTAAAGGACCACTTCAGCCCGGCCGGGAAGCCAGCGCCGCCGCGGCCCCTCAGACCCGAAGCCTTGGCCTCATTGACCACCTCTTCCGGAGACATGCTGGTCACCGCCTTTTTCAGGGCCTCATAACCACCCCGCTCCAGATAGTCCTCGATTTTCATGGGATCGATCTGGTCGACGTTCTGGAACAGGATCAATTCATCGGGACCGGACGGGTAGGCACTCAAAGGATTGGTGGTGCGGGGCAAGGTCCGGTAATCCACGGTTTTCCCGGCCCGGTAATCCGCAATGATCTGCTTCACCCGGTCCGCGGTCAGATTGCCGAACACCACCTCATTGATCTGCATGGCCGGGGCCACTTCGCATACCCCCAGACAGGCGGTCAGCTCCAGAGTAAACAGGCCATCCTCAGTGGTTTGCCCCACCTTAATGCCCAATTCCGTCTTTAAGGTGTCCAGGATATTGTCGGCCCCATTGATGTGGCAGGGCGGTGATTCGCACATCCGGATGATATATTTACCCCGGGGCGAAGTAGAATACATGGAGTAAAAGCTCAGCACCCCATAAAGATAGCCGTAAGGGATCTCCAGCTCCTGGGCCACTAACTGCAAGGCTTCCAGAGGCAGCCAGTTGTTACAGATGTCCTGCACGGCATGCAAGATGGGCAGTAGTTTGCCTCGCACCTGCTTCAGTTTGGTGCAAACTTCGATTATGCTATTCACCTGCTCGGGGGTCAATTCGGCGCTTACCGGCCTTTTCAAATCCACCATCTTAGCTAGCCTCAACCAGAGGAATGGTTATATAAAGAAAAAATCCACAATCTCTTCAGCGGATCAACCATGTTTACCCAAGACAGGTAGTTTTTACGATCATCTGGCCTTTTTGTCAAGAATAATTTGTGACCAGAAGTATTTTTTTAAAATTTCCTTAAAACTCTAAGAAGTTACGCTGCTCAGGGTTGGGCCGTTCCCTGAATGACACCAAAATGCTGGCCGCCGACTTAATTATCCGTTATCTTGTTCACTAAAGTTACCGGGAAACCTGGAAAAGTAGGGCATGATGCATCACGCCCCTATAGCACTGCAGCACCAAATACCTCAATCATCGTCACCGGAGGGGTATAGGGGGTATAATTAAAATAAAAACCTGCCTTCTTTAAACGGAAAATACTCAGACCGGTCCCCGGCTCAGTAGCTGTTGTCCCAGCAACTTCACCCAGGCCCCCCCTTCCCGCAATACCAGTTTGGCCAGCCGGGCATAGCGCCGCCGCCGCCAGTAATCGGTAAAAAGGCCGGGGACCGGCAAAGGGTGGAGGCGGAGCTGGTGGTCGGCAAAATGGCGGGTAAACAGATAGGCGGCCCGGTAAATATGCAGGCTGTCGGTCACCAGGCCAGCCTGGGTTAAGCCCTTCTCTCTCAACAGCAAGGCGGTATTGCGAGCCGATTGCTTGGTGGTCAGACTGCTTTCCTCATAGAGCAGGCGCGCCGCCAGACGCTGCCTGATCTGGTTATTCCATTCTGATTCCGCCCATGTCAATCCCCAGGCCGCCAGGGCCCGGGCTTCCGAGGTGGGAGTGCCCGGCTGCTGGCCGCCGCTTAGGATCAGGCAACTATGGGGATACTGCTCCACGGCTAACCGCAGCGCATGGCTCATTCGGAAGCGAGCCACCCGACCCGGATAGCCGTCCTCCCCGATCAGGCAACCCAAGACAATCAGGGCATCCATATCGTCCCCAAATTCCTGCTCAGCTTTCGATATAATAACCAGAGATAGGCTTTCCAGGATTTTAAGGTTGGGATTCGGCTGCTTAGAAAGACTTCGGTCACGATTAGAAATCTCTCCGTCTCAGCCTTTAAGTCTTGAACGTCGATGTCATCAATACCGGTCACAAAGCGGTTGATTTCCTCATCCAGGGTCACGGGATTACTCCTTCCCCATGGATATTCTCAAAGAAAGGGCTTTTTCTGGTCTTTAGCCACTCTTCTGGAACTGGAAGAATCGCGCTCAGAAGATTATATCGCAAGCAGAGGTCTGAAACTAGTTCACAAAACCGATTTATCTCGTCACCGGCCTTAATCTCGCCTTTAAGGAGAATCAGGAGGTCAACATCGGAATCAGCGTGATAATCACCGCGTGCCTGAGAGCCATAGAGATAAATGCCACTCACGCGGGGACGCAAGTCTGCTCCAAAGATAGCCGCAGTTCCTTTAGTGCCTGACGGACCGCCGGAGGAACCTCATGCCTTAGCATAGTGTCACTCTTTCGACCTTAGGAGGCCGGCCCGGATGGTCAGCGCTGGCGGCGGCGCTGACGGCGTTCGGCCCGCGCCTGCTCTTTCCACTCCGGTCCCTGTTTTCGCCGCTTCTCTTGACGCCGGTTTACCGGCTTCCCTTGAATATCAAGCAGCACTGATCCGGGGATTACAAGCTCACGGCGGTTCTTTTCGAGGGCCGCGGGCTTGGGGGGCGGTTTCTTGGCTTCCGGTTTAGGACAGGGGGGAACCTGTAGGAAGTTCGGCGGGATCGCGTCGGTTAAAAAAAGCTTCTCGCCATAAGGAAAAAATAGCTTACCGGCCGCGGCCGCAGCCTGGGCCTGGACAGTGATCAGCATTGCCTTAGGATCGCGGCGCCGACCCATGCGCAGTGCCATCTCCGGGCCGCGGGCCAGCACCAGATGCCCGTTGGTGGGGGGCCGCAGACCATGTTGGGCGACCACGGGATGGGATTTCCGTGTAATGGCGCGATAAAGCAGGGATGGGGGCCACTCACTTTCCTGGGACCGGCACGCCGCGCCGCCGGGTGGCCGGCACCGGATGAGATTATCGTAAATTTCAAAACGCGGCGGAGTGAGGAGGTGAACCGCATCCAGCAGATGCGAGCGGCGGACAAACCCCCAGCCGGGCTCTTCGGCCAGAACCTGGAGGAGGTGTTTAATAGGCAGCCAGCCCTCGGCGTTTAGCACCAGGCCGAATTCATCCGGCCGGTGACTGAGGATGTAGGTCAGCATCCGTCCCAAAGACTCCAACCGTTGTTGCGGCCGTGACATGATTACCCCGAATCGGTTAGGAAGTAACTGGTGACATCGGCATCTTGCCGGTGCAATTGTACTCCCTGGAAGCCGGGGCCGCCAACTTTATTGTATGTCTTGCCCCATGCTGAACAAGTTCACTAATTCTGTTCATGGCCTTGTCTTAACAGTTATAACTGCCAATTTGTTATATGCCTAAGTAAAGAGTTTAGGCTACCATTGGTGTTTAGGGTTGCCAGTATTATAATAGATTTGCCATTAAAATTTAAAGCTTAAACTAATCCTGACATTGTGACCCGGCTGGACGGTGAGCCAGGTTCCCCTTGGTGAAACTGGCTGGGAAGGGACATGAGGGGAATTATCCCATCTGCCTGGTGGCGGAACGGCTAAATAGGGCAACCATGATAAATAACAAGGACAACAGCAAGACCACTGTCGCCCCCGAAGGCCAATCTACCTGGTAAGAAAAATATAGCCCCCCCAGGGTCGAACCCAGGGCGGCGCTGATCGAGACTGCCACCATGGTGCGGATCTTTTGGGTCAGGTTTCGGGCAATCGCGCCGGGGATGACCATCAGGGCTGATACCAGGATTATCCCGACCAGATAAATGGAGGCAATGATGACCAAGGCCATGATGACCAGGAACAGGCAGCGCAGGGCCTCCACCGGCACGCCGCTGACCCAGGCCATCTCTTCATCGAAGCTCAAAAAGACCAGTTCTTTGAAAATGGCCATCATGGTGGCCAAGACGACCAGGGTAACGATCAGAATCTGCATTAATTGGTCTTCGCCGATAGCCAGGATGTTGCCAAACAACACCCCGAAAACATCGACATTGTAAGTGCGGGAGAAGTGCAGAAAGACCACCCCCAGGGCCATGGCGGCGGCAAAGAAGATGCCAATGGCGGCATCCTCCTCCAGGCGGCCCTGGCTGCGGACCCACTCGATGAGCAGGGCCACCACCACCGAGAAACCGACGCCGGTCCACAAGGGATCAATACCCAGGAGAAATCCCAGGGCCACCCCTCCGAAGGCGGAGTGCGATATGCCGACCCCAATAAAAGCCATGCGGCGGAGAATGACAAATACCGACAGCATCCCGCACAGCAGGCTCAACATTACTCCAGCCAGTAAGGCCCGTTGGAAAAAATCCAGAGGCAAAAAGTTAGCCATCGTGGACTCGGACCACGCGATGCGGAATTTCCCCGTGGAACAGAAATTCCACGCTGCAACCGAAGGTGTTTTCCAGGGCAATGCGACCGATGGGCGGCGGCTGGTGGACGTGGATGCGGCGGTTAATGCAGATGATATCGTCGACATGGGTGGCCACCGCCCCGATATCGTGGGAGACCAGGATTACCGTAAGGTTGAGTTCAAGTTTGACCTTGTTGATCAGATCGTACAATTCGTCCTGGGAACAGACATCCAAGGACACGGTAGGTTCGTCCAACAGCAGCAGTCGCGGTTCCTCGGCTAGGGCCCGGGCGATAAAAACCCGCTGTTGTTCGCCGCCGGACAGCGCGCCGATCGGCCGGTCGGCCAGATGGGCAATTCCCACCCGTTTCAAATTCTGACGGGCGATTTCCTTATCCGCGGCACTGGGCCATTTTAACAGCCCGATATGGCCATACCTGCCCATCAGCACCACATCCATCACCGACACCGGAAAATGGGGATTGCCCAGTGGCCGTTGGGGCAGATAGCCCACCAGATGCCCTGTCCGTCGAAGCTTCCGGGGGGGGTCGCCGAATACCCGCACCTCTCCCCGGGTCGGTTTTACCAGCCCCAGAATAACCTTGATTAACGAGCTTTTCCCCGCGCCATTGGGTCCCAAGACCCCCACAAACCGGCCCGCCTGGATCTCTAAGTTGATATCTTCCAGAATTAACAGGTTGTTAAGCCTGAGATAAAGGTTTTTAATTTCGACCGCTTGGGCGCCCATCAACGTAAGGTCCGTCGCATTACCGAGAGATTATAACGCATCATTTTTAGATAGTCCGAACCATAGGGAGCCCGACCACCCAGAGGATCCAGACTTGCGACCTTAACCCCGGCTTCCCGGGCAATCACTTCGGCCACCCGAGAGCTAAGTTGGGGTTCGGTAAAAACCACTGGCACCCGATACCGGCGGATAGCGTCAATGATATTCTGGATATGACGGGGACTGGGCTCGCGGCCCGGAGCGATTTCGATAACCCCCACTTCCTTAAGATTATAGCGCCGGGCAAAATAGCTGAAAGCCGGATGAAAGCAGACATAGGCCCGGCGGCGGAAGGTGGTCACCTCGTTCAGGATGTCATGATGGAGTTGGGCCAATTTATTTAAATAGCTAGTGAGATTAGCCTTATATTGCTGGCGATAATCAGGGTCAACTCTGATAAAGGCCTGCGCGATATCCTGGCAGATACGCTGGGCCAACACCGGGTCCAGCCAGACATGCGGGTTGCCTTGCTCATGAGGGTGGGAATTCCATTGCCGCAGCAAAGGGATTGCCCGTACTGCTTCGACTACCACCATATTACGGGTGCCTCTGGCCCTCAGCAGCCGCTCCACCCAAGGGTCCAGACCGGCTCCCACATAAACCACAACCGCCGCCTCCAGGGCCTGGGCTACTACTGAAGGCGGTGGTTCGAATATATGGGGGCTGGCTCCGGGCGGAACCAGCACCTGTACCTTTATCCGCTCTCCGCCGATCTTTTGGCAAAAATCTCCCAATGGAATGATACTGGCGGCGACGACAATCTTTTCTTGGGGTGCAGCAACTCCTGTCCATCCCAATATTAAAGCCAACCCTAAGGCTGCCGCCAGGATGACGGCCAGAAATTTTTTGTACCGCTCAGGGGCCAGGCCCCTGCGCTGCTGAAATAATTTTAAGCCCCAATTACCAAAAAAAAATTCCCCTTTTCGGTCCATCTGTTAAGCAAAGATTCCAGACACTGCACCTCGCCACAGTTCAGACACTGGAAATGGGGATGCGGAGGGTGGTGCTCACAGGCCAGCTCATAAAGGGTCGATCTGCCCTCGGGATTAATTTTGCGGATAATCCCATATTGCCAAAAACCACTTAAAATTCTATAGATAGTTACTTTATTGACCTGACGCTGGGTCCTGATGAGGTCCAAAATTTTCTGAGCCGGCAGGGCTTGCGATGCTCCTCCCAAAATCTCCAAGACCCTCAGCCGCAAAGCTGTGGGCCGGAGATGATGACGGCCCAGTAGTTGTCGAAAATTACACCATTCACTCATTTTTCAACTTAGTTGCAAAATAACCCAAATTTATCAGATAGTCAATGCATTTTAACAAACTTTGGTGGGGCGGTTAGGAGAATTAAAGCTAATAACGGCGGCACCAATAATTTAAACTGGGGCAAATCTCTGGCTGGCAACGGCAGGCGTTAAAATTGCTTTTTACTATCCAGCAACAGGGTTACCGGACCGTCATTAATCAGGCTGACGTCCATCATTTCCCGAAACCGCCCGGTAGCTACCGGCAAGCCCTGGGCGCGCAGAGCGGTGACCAGGGCTTCATAAAGCTCTTCGGCGAGCTGGGGAGGGGCCGCCTGGTCAAAGGAGGGCCGCCGTCCTTTGCGGCAATCGCCCAAGATAGTAAACTGGGACACCAACAATACCGCGCCGCCGATGTCCTGGATGGAGCGGTGCATCAGACGGCCGTCACCTTCGAAAACCCGCAGATGAGCAATCTTTTGAGCCATATATGCCACGTCCTGCGGTCCGTCGTCTTGAGCCACCCCGACCAGCGCCAGTAATCCGGGGCCGATGCTCCCGACCAGTTCCCCGGCGATGGTCACTGACGCTGATTTTACCCGCTGCAGCACGGCGCGCATCTCTTCCTCCCCCAACAACAATCCGAAAATTGACACTTTCTTATCACCAGATTATCATAACATAAATGAAGATTTGGAATGCTGTCAAGATTGCTCTGGTCTCCATCCGGCTCCACAAGCTGCGCAGCGCGTTGACCATGCTGGGGATCATCATCGGCGTCGCCGCGGTGATCGTCATGGTGGCGATTGGCAGCGGGGCCCGGGTGGAGATTAACCGGCAAATCGCCGGGGTAGGGTCAAACCTGCTGCTGGTGCTGCCGGGCACTACCACCTCCGGCGGCCTGCGCATGGGGCTGGGCACCGCCCCTACTCTGACCGCTGGGGATGCCCAGGCCATTGTCCAGGAAATCCCAAGTGTCCGTTACGTCGCTCCTTACTGGGGGGATGTAGCCCAGGTGGTTTTTGGCAACCGCAACTGGAGCACCATTGTTAATGGCACGCTGCCGGAAGTGCAATGGGTACGGAATTATGATTTAATCGCTGGGAGGTTCTTCACCGATTCGGAAATCCATCGCGCCGCCCGGGTCTGTGTTCTGGGATATACGGTGGCTAAGGAGCTTTTCGGGGCCGAGAACCCACTCGGTCAGACCATCCGTATCCAAAAGATGCCGTTTACCGTGGTCGGGCAGCTGGCCCCCAAGGGGCGGACCCCTCATGGCCGAGATCAGGACGATGTAATTCTGGTCCCCTTAACTACTGCCCAGAAACGACTGTTTGGCTCCAGCCTGCCGGGTGTGGTAAAATTTATCATGGTGCAAGCTACCGGTCCCGAGACCCTGAAGCAGGCCGAAGAAGAGATTGATCGCCTTCTGACCCAACGACATCACCTACGCCCCGGGCAAGAAAAAGATTTTTCCATCCGTAACCTGACAGAATTATTGAGCGCCCAACAGGAAACCGCCAAAACCATGTCTTGGCTGCTGCGCTCCATTGCCTTTGTCTCCCTGGTGGTGGGCGGAATCGGCATCATGAATATTATGTTGGTGTCAGTGACCGAACGGACCCGAGAAATCGGCATCCGCCTGGCCATCGGGGCCCGGAGCCGGGATATTTTAGGACAATTTCTGATCGAAGCGGTGGTCCTGAGCTCGGTCGGGGGCCTGGTCGGCATTGTGGCCGGCATTGCCACCGCCCACATTATGGCCTATTTTACCCAGTGGCCGGTGTTGATCTCCGTACCTACTTTGGTCGGCTCGTTCCTGATTGCTGGCGCCGTCGGGGTGTTTTTCGGCTTTTATCCGGCCCGCAAGGCTGCACAATTAAACCCCATCGAGGCGTTGCGCTACGAGTAACTTATTAATTTTAATAAAAAATCATTGGCAAACCGTAGTTTATAAATTCTCCTTACCCAAAATGCCGCCGGAAGCGGACGGCGCAGAAGCCAAAGAGGAGCAAGCCCAGGACGGTCAGGCCCACAAACTCCGGCCACAACTGAGTCAGGCCGGCGCCTTTGAGCAGGATGCCGTAGGCGATAATGATATAATACTTTAAAGGAGAGATATAGGTGATCAGGCGCATCCCGAGAGGCATGGCTTCCAGAGCAGTCCAGGACCCGGACAGAAACATGATCGGGGGGAGCACTATCAATAAAAAAAGAATGGTTTGGGGCAGATTCCGGCAAACCGTGGCAATGAGCAGGCCGACCCCGGTGGCGCTGAAGACAAAAAGAGCAGTGGCCACCATATAGAGTAACATGTTGCCGCGCCAGGGCAATGCAAAAATCGGGTAAATCACCAGGAAAAGGCTGAGGAAGGATGACACCAGGACGATAGAGGCCATGGAGATCACCTTGGCCAGCATGATCTCCACCGGGGTGATGGGGGTGACCATCAGTTGTTCGATGGTGCCCCGCTCTTTTTCTCGGACCATGGCCGCCGCCGGTAGCAGAATAGACACCACCGTTATTACACTGAAGAGTTCCATCAGAGAAGAAAACCATTCCGCTTTCTGATTGGGATTATATTTGACCCGCGGTTTGAGCTTCACCTGAGGCTGAAGGTGTTCGGCGCCGGGCACGGTGCGCCCCAGGCGCCGGCCCACCTCTTGAGCAAATTCCCCGGCGATCTGGCTGGCATAACCCAGGGCCAATAGGGCGGTATTTGACAGGGTGCCGTCAGCAATAGCCTGGACCTCGGCGTGATTTTTTTCCACCAGGTCACGGGCGAACCCATAAGGAATGACCAGCACCAGGGAAACGGTGCCTTTATTGAGCAGGGTAACCATCTCTGAGTCAGAATAGATCAGATGGGTCACCCGGAAATAAGGCAGGCGAAACTTTTCCGCCAACTGGACGCTAAGCTGGGTATTATCACGGTCATAGATGGCGGTGGGATAGTTGCGCACCTCGATGTTGAATCCGGACCCAGCCACATAAATCTCGACCGTAAAGAGATAAAGAACAATATAGATCAAGGCCCGGTCCCGGAAAAACTGGAGATATTCCTTGCGGAGCATGGCTAGCAGGCGTTGGAGCATCCTCATCCCACCCGCTTCTTCAATCTGTGAATGCCAAGACCAAGAAAAATTATTAAAAACATCATCAGAATCAACAGGTTACTCCAATAAACCTGAATCCCCAGACCTTTAAGGTAAACCCCCCGAACCAGCTCCATAAAGTACGTGGCCGGCAAAATATAGGCCATGAACTGGGCTTCCGGCCCCATGCTGTTAACCGCGATAAAAAAGCCGGAATAAATGAAGGCGGGGATCATAGTGGTTACCATGGTGATCAGCATGGCCGCCACCTGGGTGCGGAACAGAATGGACATCAGCAGCCCCCAGGCGGTGGAAACCCCGGTATAAATTACCGCCGCCAAGGTCAGAAAGACAAAGCTGCCGCGAAAAGGAACGTCAAACAGATAATCGGAGAGCAGGAAGATCATCACATAATTAATCAACCCAATCCCCAAATACGGCAGGAGCTTGCCGATCACATATTCCCACCGCCGGATCGGGGAACAGTAAATGTTGAAAATCGAGCCGGACTCTTTTTCCCGCACAATGGCAATCGACGCTAACAGGGCGGGATAGAAAAAGAGGGTGGTGACCATCAGGCCGGGGACAATGAAATTTTTGCTCTCCAGATCGGAGTTGAACCAGGCCCGGGTATCCACCTCAATCCAAGGAGGCATAGAGCCCGTTGATGACTGCCACCGCCGGGCTAACTCCTGATTGAACTCCAGATTGATCGCCTCCAAGTAACTGCGACTGGTCAGGGCCCGGTCCGGGAAAGACCCGTCAATCAGGGCCTGCACTTCGGTTTCCTGGCCCAGGGCCAGGGTGCGGTCAAAATCCGGAGGAATAATCAGCCCCAGACGGAGCCGCCCTTTTAGCAATCCCTGGTAAATAGGGCCGTAGTCGAGAAGATAGCGTTCCAGGGTAAAATAGCGCGACCGCCCGACCCGATCAACGTATTCGCGTGATGCTGGAGAACGGTTCCAATCGAGCACCGCGGTGGGGATATTTTTAACATCCAGGGTCAACCCGTAACCGAACAGGATCTTCAAAAACACCGGCACCACGAAAGCCATGGCCAGATAAAGTTTATCCCGGTAGATTTCCCTGGCTTCTTTCCGGACCACACTCTGGAGGCGGCGATTAAGACGCATTAGCCTTCTCCAGTTCAGCGGCCTCGATGAAATATATAAAGGTATCTTCCATGGACAGCGGGATTTCCAGGATCTGATCGAGCGGTAACCGGGCCTGGGCCAGCAGTTGCTGGATCTGCTCCCGGTCCGGGGCCGGGTGCAGGGTGGGAATATGGACCTGGCTGCCGTGCAGGATGGCCTGGGGGAAATGCTTTTGGAGCAGGAGGAAGGCCTCGCGGAAGGTCGGAGTGCAGATGTCCAGGATGCGGCCGGTAGCCGCTTCGGCCTGGACCCGAAGTTCATCCGGGGTCCCCACCGCCACCAGGTGGCCCTGGTGCATCAAGGCCAGCCGCTGACAGTGTTGGGCTTCATCCATATAATGGGTCGAGACCACGATAGTCACTCCGGCGGCCGCCAACTGGTGAATGATCTGCCAGAACTTGCGCCGGGCAAGGGGATCCACTCCCGAGGTCGGTTCATCCAGAAAGACAATCCGGGGACGGTGTAGAATGGCGCTACCGAGGGCCAGTCGCTGCCGGATCCCCAGGGGAAGCCCGGCAGCCATCTGGTCTTCCCGGCCCTGTAGATCGGCCATGGCCAGAATCTCTGGAATGCGGCTTTCTAAATCAGCCGCGGCCATCCCATATATTCCGCCATAGAGCCGGAGGTTTTCCAGCACGGTCAGATCCCGATAAAGGGAAAATTTCTGCGACATATAGCCCAATTGAGACTTGATCTGCTGACGGGCGGAGCGGAGGTCAAGGCCGCCAATGGAGGCCTGGCCGCTGGTAGGAGGCACAATGCCGGTAAGCATCTTGATCACCGTGGTTTTACCGGCCCCATTGGGCCCCAGGAACCCGAAGATTTCCCCTTGCCGCACCTCAAAACTGACCTGATTCACCGCCACGAATTCGCCGAATTTCTTGGTAAGGGCTTCGACGGCGATGGCCGGGGCCGCGGTTTCAATGGCCGGCGGCGCCACCGCGCCTGGAGCCATCATCACCAGTGGAGCCGATTCCCCGGTCTCCTGTTCTAAAGCCCGGATGAACACCTCCTCCAGACTCCGGGGCCGTCCCTGGGCATCAGTGCCGGCCTGAGCCTGGAGGTCGGCCGGAGTTCCCTGAGCAATTATATGCCCCTGGTACATAAAAGCCACCCGATGGCAACGTTCGGCCTCATCCAAATAAGAAGTGGTCATGAGCACCGTGGTCCCCTGCTCCACCACCAGCCGGTTGATGATCATCCAGAATTCCCGGCGGGAAATCGGGTCCACCCCGGTAGTCGGTTCATCTAAAAAGATCAGCTCCGGCAGATGAATTAAGGTACAGCAGAGGGCCAGTTTTTGCCGCATGCCGCCCGAGAGTTGGGCCGCGGGCCGATCCCGAAAGCGTTCCAGGCGGGTGATCTGCAACAACTCGGCCTTATTGCGTTCAAAGGTCGGGGTTGGCACCTCCCGCAGATCGCCGAAAAAATCAATATTTTCATCAACTGACAGGGTGTCGTAGAGGTTGAGCCCCAGGCCCTGGGGCATGTAACCGATATGGGGCTTGACCGCTTCCGGGTTGGCAAAGACATCAACGCCGTTGACCGTGGCCTTTCCTTCGGTCTTGCTCAGCACTCCGGTTAACATCTCGATAATACTGGATTTACCTGCCCCATCGGGCCCTAACAGACCGAAAACCTCTCCCCGTTCAATCGAAAAAGACACTCCCTGGACGGCAGGCTGCCGGCGATAGGATTTAGATAGGTTCTGGACTTCGATAACCTTGGGGTCGGCACTCACCGCGGCCGTTGCCAAGGTACCCCCTCCTGGACCCGAATTACCCCGTCACCCGGCATCCCCGGCTTAAGATAGCCTTCCGGGTTTTTCGCCAGGAGTTCCACGGCAAACACCAGTTTGACTCGCTCAGCGCGGGTTTCGACATATTTCGGGGTAAACTCGGCCCGCTGGGCCACCCGGGAGACCTGAGCCTTGAAGGCCCGGTCGGGAAAGGCATCAACATAAATGCGGGCCTCCTGACCCAACCGGATCTTACCGATATCCGGCTCGTTGATATAGACCTTGAGAAAGAGTTTATCCATATTGACCATGGTAAACAGCGGGGTCCCGGGATTCACCACCTCTCCCGGTTCTACCTCCTTGGTGAGGATTGTCCCTCGCGACGGGCTGTAAATATAGGTATCATGGAGATTGGCCTGGGCTTCCTGAACCGCGGCCCGGGCGGCCGCGAAGCTGGCCTGGACGGCCTCATAGGCTTGCCGTTTCATTTCTACCGTCTTGAGCAACAAGCGGGCCTGCTGCAATTGCGCCTGGGCCAGCTGCAACTCTTGCCTACTGGCCTGGAGACTGGCCCTGGAAGCCTGGTAGGCGGAGGTTACTTGATCCAACCGTTGTTTGGGTACCACTTGGCGGGAAAATAACGACCGGTAACGATCGTAGTCCAGACGATTCTTCACATAAATGGCCTCAGCTTCAACGACCCGCGCGGCTAAGGCCCCGACACGGGCACGGCTTTCAGTAATGCTGGCTTGCACGTGGCGTTCAGTGTAATCCAGGTCTATGCCGGCCTGTTCTACCTGTTTCTGCCAATAATCAGCTTCCTTCTGGGCTCGTTGCAATTGAGCGGTTATCTGGTCCGAGTCCAGCCGGGCCAACAATTCCCCGGGCTCAACCGGATCGCCCTTATCTTTGTTAACCAGGATAACTTTCCCGGCAATCTTAGGAGCAATCAC
This sequence comes from Deltaproteobacteria bacterium, assembly GCA_019309545.1. Lineage (NCBI taxonomy): Bacteria > Pseudomonadati > Myxococcota > Myxococcia > Deltaproteobacteria bacterium. The sequence goes on along the minus strand of JAFDGA010000012.1, from coordinate 48,853 downwards.
CACCTCGTCGCCCTCGATGCGGCCACTGGCGACCAGCAGGCCTTCGGGCAGGGCATACCACCAGCGGTAGAGCAAAGAGCCGGCCAGCCCTAATAATAATAAGCCGCCGAGGACGCTGATAACGATCTTTTTATTGGGCTTCATGAGATTTTGGTTAAAATAATGACTAACTACCTATTAATGACAAGTTAATCTAGATTTATCTCTTTCTTGCTAAGGGCCGATCACCATCTTTAAAATTTTTGTCGAATGCTTTTCACTTGCTGGGAAAAACAAGGGACTTTTGGTATAATTCTGGGAAATTTATTTTGTAGAATAAATTATTCCACCTTGAATCAATCTTTTCGGATCAGGTCGCCCTGCCGCGCCATTTTCCCGTTGGGGCGGAGATATTGATGCACCCGAGCTATCTCATTGCCTGCCATATCTTTGTATGTTAACATCTGACTGTGTGTGCAGGTCGGTTCGGCGGTCTTTAAGGGATCTAAGTGTCTTTCTTTTACTAACTAATTGCTGGAATTCACCTGATAGCGCACGGGACCAGTAATTTCCATCATTGAACATCTGACGTAATTGTTTACGACCAATACATTTAGAAGGTGAATCTGCCATGAAACCTGCCCTCGATTTAGAGATTCGTGAATGGTTAGCTCGATATCTTGTTGAAGAGATTTCTTATGAGGATTTCTTGGCTTGGTTTGTGCCATCATCTTGGAATGTAGGTCAAAGTGCGAACCAAGCTGTAATTGATCTTGTTTATGAGATTGAGCTCTGGCTCGCCGAATTTTCTAATGATATCTGGAGCGAACAGGAGTTGAAACAAAAGCTCCGTCCCTTAGTCGAAAATTATAGGGTAAATCTGGTAGCCGATTCCTCTATATCATCAGCTTCTGATATTAAGATTGAGCGGTGGTTTTTTCCGTCCTGTCCCTTTGGTATACGACACGTAATGGCATCCGGGTAATTAATTGCTCATTAAGCATCACATCAAACCAATATAACCCTTCTTCTTCCATACGGATGGCTAAATTCAATACCACGTTTACTCCGTGGTCTTCCCCCTCAAAAAGTACAGGCCCCGAGAATTCTGGCATTTTTTGCCAGATGGACTAGTCGGCAGAAGTTTTAGGGTATATTTCCCCCGGGCTTTACCTGATTTAAAAGAAAGTACGGCAAACGCGTTGATTATTATCGAAGGCATGGTTTCTGGAGCATCCGGAGCAGAGATAGTGTGAGTAATACGGTTTACAATGCGAATGGCGCTCAAAGTGCCGTCTTTTTCCTCTAGAACTTTATCACAGAAAAATGCTGCCGCTAAAAAAGGTCCGCTATTCTCAATATCCATCCTATCCACCTTATCAACCCACAATATTATTCAAATTTACTGATTAACCCGACCTATTGCGGCCATATACAGTGCCACTTCTTCCTGGCCGTCGATCTGGAGCAGACGCTCGACCTCGCCATCCAAGAAGGCCCCCACCGGACAACACCCTAACCCTAGCGCGGTAGCCGCCAGGTGCAAGCTTTGGCAGATATGGCCGGCATCCAGGAAGAGATAGCGAATGGCCCGCTGCCGATATTTCCACAGCGACCGCCGCAGAATACCGGACCAGATGAAGACCACCGCGGCAGTACCCAGAAAGCTCTGGTTAAGCCCGGCGGCCACCAGTTCCCGGCGACAATCTCCCGGGCTCACCAGTTCCAGGCCAAATTCCCGGACCTGGAAGTGCCAGATGCCAGGGTTGAGGCCGGTTACCCGGTGGACGGCCACATAGGTCTCGACTGGATAGAGTGCTCCAGCAGATGGGACGGCCCGAAAGGCAAAATTGCGAAACGTCAGAGTGACCCCCTGGCTGGCCCACAATAACCCGGCTAGTGCGGCCTGACTCACAGGGCTATCCAGATAATCCCGGAGCGAGCGCCGCTGCCGGACCACAGTCCAGAAATCGGCCTTAAATTGATCGGCTACGATGGGCAGGCTCACCCGTTGGGTATCCGGGGGATACTCTTTAAAGGCCGGAGCCCGGGCGAAATGCTCCCGCGACTCCCCCAGACTTTCCCGATCATAACGGGTCTCAAAGAGATAGCGGATGCCAATGCCGGCGCCCAGGTCGGTCATGGCCCTAGTCCTCCTTTCGAGGTCGGTTCCGATAATAGATAATTTTCAGCCCTTCCAGGGTTAGAAACTCGTCGACCCGATCCACCGTCTGAGTCTCAGGAGCAATCAGATCGGCCAGACCGCCAGTAGCGATAACCGTCACCGGCTGCTTCAGGGCTTCCTTGATCCGCTGCACTACACCGTCCACCAGCCCGGCAAAGCCGTAAATGATGCCGGCATTCATGCTACTGATGGTATCCTTGGCAATAATGCTGCGCGGTTTCATGAAAATCTCCACCCGGGGCAGTTTGGAGGCCTTATGAAACAGGGCTTCGCAGGAAATGGTCACCCCCGGGGCGATGACCCCACCCAGATATTCCCCCTGGTTGGAGATCACATCAAAGGTGGTGGCAGTGCCAAAATCAACTATGATGACGCTGCCCTTGACCTTTTCATAAGCGGCCACGGCATTGACAATGCGATCAGCCCCGACTTCCTTAGGATTATCATAGTAAATTGGCATGCCGGTTTTAATGCCAGGACCGATTAACAAGGGCTTGACCCCCAGGTAACGCTGGCCGAATTTTTCCAAGGTATTGATCATGGGCGGGACGACACAGGAGATCGCCAAATCAGTATTTGGCTCCAAAGACAAGCCCCGTGATTGAAAAAGATTCCTGAGCAGTAATCCATACTCGTCAGCTGTGGTATCTTTTTCCGTGCGGATGCGCCAATCACTGACCAGGCGGTCATTCTGGTAAACCCCGATCACTGTGTTGGAATTGCCCACGTCAATGACGATGAGCACTTTAAACCCTCCTTAATTTAAGTGAGTCTGAATTAATGCTGCCACTTCCTGGGCGATGGTCTCGACTTCCTGGGAGTCTTCTCCCTCGCACATAACCCGTAACAGAGGTTCGGTGCCGGAGTAACGAATCAGCAAGCGGCCGCGCCCTCCCAGGGCTTTTTCGGCGGCTCGAATCCCCTGGATTACTGGCGGAACTTCAGACAAATCCCTTTTTTCCCGCACCCGAACGTTAAGCAGGGTCTGAGGATAAACCTCCATGACCGAGGCCAATTCTGCCAGGGATTTTTGTTCCCGTTGCATAACGGTTAATAATTGCAATGCGCTCAAGATGCCATCGCCGGTGGTGCTGTGGTCCCGAAAGATCAGATGCCCAGACTGCTCGCCCCCCAAATTACAGCCCATCTGGATCATGGTCTCGACGACATAACGGTCCCCTACCATGGTGCGCACCAGGCGCCCCCCCATCCGCTTGAGAGCCACCTCCAACCCCATGTTACTCATTACCGTGGTCACTACCGTTTTTTTGTGTAAAGTGCCGGCCTTGAGCATGCTGCCCGCACAAATCGCCATCAGGTGATCACCATCTATCAACCGACCTCGATGATCTACCATGATTACCCGATCGCCATCGCCATCCAGGGCCAGCCCCAGATCTGCCTGGTTACGCTTGACCAGGGAACTAATCATTTCCGGGTGCGTAGAGCCGCAGTTATGATTGATATTTTTGCCATTCGGTTTGACCCCGATAGTTATCAGGTTGGCCCCTAGTTCCTCCAGCACCGCTGGGGCTACCCGATAAGTGGCACCATGAGCGCAGTCCAGGACAATTTTTAACCCATCCAGGCTCAGCTCCTTGGGAAAGGTACTTTTTAGATAGGCGATGTAACGACCGCGGGCATCGTCGATGCGAAAGGCCTGTCCCACCTCGGTGGCGGTCGGACAACAGTTCTCAACCTCTGAGCCGGCCATTAAAGTTTCCATGCGGGCTTCCAGTTCATCAGGAAATTTGAACCCCTGGCCGGAAAATAATTTAATGCCGTTATCCTGATAGGGATTATGTGAAGCAGAGATAACCACCCCGGCATCGGCCCGCATGGAATGAGTAATAAAGGCGATGCCGGGCGTGGGCAGCGGCCCTAACAAGAGGACATCCACCCCCATCGAACATATGCCGGCGGTGATGGCATATTCCAGGATGTACCCTGAGATGCGGGTATCCTTGCCCACCACAATGCGATGCCGGCGCTGACTATTCTTGATGACATAAGCCAGAGCCCGCCCCAACCGCAGTGCCACCTCGGCGGTCATCGGGTAAACATTAGCGGTGCCCCGGATACCATCCGTGCCGAACAATTTCCTCATCTCTACCTCTCTCGATTCTGAGTAAATCTGAATTTTATATATAGCATAATTCCCCAATGGCCACGATAGAGATCTTTTATCGTGGTTTTGGCTGGTAAAATTTAATCACCATCTTCATCCCAGAGGATACAATGTACCGGACAGATATCGACGGCCTCTTGAATCTTTTCGGCCGCAGCACCATCCGGGTGCACTACCTGGGCATAACCCAAAGACTCATTGAGCTGAAAAACTTCGGGGCAGACATCCACACAAGCCCCACAGGCCAGACAATCTTCCGAGACGATATAAGGTATCCCCGACATAGTTCAACTCTTGGAGAAGATCGAAATTTGGAGCTGTTAAAAGCTCTTGCCCTGAGGTGAACAGTGATCAGTGAGCCAGTAATTGATGATTAGCTCTCTTACCACCACTGCACTATTTAAAGTTGTTCTGCAAAGCCACGGCTGGCGGCGCCGTAAAAAATGGTCACCGCATAATGACGCCTGCCGCTGCGGCCCGTGCCATAGCGCGATAGCACCGCTGAGACCCGGTGGCGAAAGCGCCGCCAGTCGGCAGCGGCCCCGGTGCAGTCGCTGTACCGCTCCCCCACCACCACCAGATAATGAACGTGGGGGCAGCGGCAAATGGCAGCCAGGGATTGTCCTGGCGGCGGCCAGGCGTAGAGCACCACTTGGGGACAAAATCTCCAGATCTCGGTAAAAACATCTCCCGGCTCAACGATAGGATGAGATGCCAGGCCCGGATTGAATTCGCCTTCCTGACGGTCGATGGCTTTGAAGGCGATTCCGGCCTGCGCCAGCAAGGGGCATAAAGCCGCGGCCAGATATCCCCGTCCGGCCCCGGCCTCCAATACCCGGCTTACCCGGAGCTTTTGCAAAAAGCGGATAAACACCTTAACCCACTGCCTGGAAGGGAAAAAATATATGCCGGTGGCCTGGGACAGAGCCATCAACTCCAGTTCCGCATCCTGATCAGGAGGAAACCGGGCCAGCCATTCCTGCTCGTCCAAAAGATGCCCCAGGGGGTCTGCGGATGGTCCGGGAAGACGGATAAGGGCTTGCGCCTGCTGCTGAAAATATTGCTGTTCCCGCCAACTTTTGAGCTTGGAAAGATTTAGAGAGGTTAACCTGATCATCAAAAAGCCAACGCCAAGCCCTTAGGAAAAATTTATTATAACCGGTATTCCTTATCGGCAGGCCAAACTTGTTGGGTTTATAATACATTTTTATTCCTGGTTGACAAGCCCATATTAACGGCCCAAACGAAGGTTTTTGCCTCAACAGGAAAGAAGATCTTCAGCTTTCGAAAAAATCTGGTATGGTAAATTGTCGACAGGCGATATTTGCTGGTTGAGGATATGATAGCTTATCTTGAAAGGGGACCTCATGATTTTTAGAGTATTCCCCCAATTCAGCCGGTTAGAGTTATATTGCTTAGGTCATAAAATAAATAAACTGGGGTCAGGGAGAAAACGGCTCTCTCATACCCAGTTCCCCAGCCACATAATTGGGGTTGGGAAGGGAGCTTGAGGAGAAGGGGATCAGTGATTTTCGACCCTCCCCTCAGATTAACCTTTTAAATCCTCTGAGTGATAATTAGCTAAATAACCTTTAGATTTTCAGAATGAGGCCGCACATTAGCTCAAAAGATTATTGCCGGGTGAGGTCCCGGTGGCTGGTGCTGATCTTCACCCTGAGCCTGGCACTCATAATCGGGTGTCGCAGTCAGACAGACCAACGCCACACCTTGACAATTGCCGGCTCCACCTCAGTGCAACCCTTTGCCGAAAAGCTGGCGGAAATCTACATGCAGGAGCATCCCGACCTGTTGATCAATGTGCAAGGCGGGGGCTCCAGCGCTGGCATCCTGGCCGTGGAGCAGGGCGCCGCCGACATCGGCACTTCTTCCCGGGACCTGACTCCGGAGGAAAAACACCTGAACGACATTGCTATTGCATGGGACGGGATTGCTATTATCGTACATCCCAGCTGTCCTCTGGAAAATCTTAGCCTGGAGAAACTGCGCCAGATTTTTACCGGCCAGATTCAGAATTGGCGCCAGTTGGGGTTAGAACCCCATGGTATCCACGCCATTACCCGCGAGGAGGGTTCCGGTACCCGCAATGCCTTTGAGGAACTGGTAATGGGTCAGGCGGAAATAACTCCGGCGGCCCTGGTCCAGGATTCGAATGGCTCGGTGCGGGAGATCGTGGCTAACGATCCCTATGCCTTAGGATATATTTCCGTCGGTCTGGTCAATGACCGGGTCAAGGCATTGGCTATTGACGGCGTCAAGCCTAGCTCAATCAACATCAAGGAAAAACGTTACAAACTGATCCGGCGTTTTTATTTTGTCACCCGGGACACTCCCAGCAGGACTGCCAAGAACTTCATCGACTACGTCTTGAGCCGTAAAGGTCAGCTCCTTTTAGAGGTCGAGGGTTTGGTATCAGTTCATTAAGAAACCGATCCGATGGGAAAAGAAAAACTTATTGAAAAAACCTTGTTATTACTGGCCCTATCCGCCATCGGTTCTTTACTATTAATCACCATCTTCATCTTTCTGGAAGGTCTGCCCATCATCCTGGCCACCGGGATCAAGGCCTTCATCCTGGGAACGCATTGGGCGCCCACCAAGGGCCATTTTGGCATTTTTGCCATGATTGTCTCGTCTATTTACGTCACCCTGGGAGCCTTGATCACTGGCGTCCCGCTGGGTCTGGCCTGTGCCATTATCCTGGCTGAATTTTCGCCGCCGGCGCTGACCCGTATCCTAAAGCCGACCATTGAACTGCTGGCTGGGATTCCCTCTGTGGTCTATGGTTTTTTAGGGGTGGTGTTGTTGGTCCCCCTGATCCGCAAATTCCTGGGCGGACCAGGGCTGTCCTTGCTGGCCGGAGCGTTGATCCTGGGAATTATGATCCTGCCCACGGTAATCAGCATCTCCATCGACGCTATCAGCGCCGTGCCCATTATTTATCGAGAGGGTTCTATCGCCCTGGGGGCTACCGAGTGGCAGACCGTGCGCCGGGTGGTGTTGCCTGCCGCCCGCTCGGGAATTATCACCGCGGTGATTCTGGGGATGGGACGGGCCGTTGGCGAAACCATGGCAGTGATCATGGTGGCCGGCAATGCTCTCAAAGTACCGACCTCGATTTTGGATCCGGTCCGCACCCTCACCAGTAACATTGCCCTGGAACTGGGTTATGCCGCAGGCCGACATCGGGAGGCCCTGTTCGCCACCGGTATCGTCCTGTTTATCATTATTATGATTTTAAATACCTTGGCCACTGTCATTACTCGAAGGGAATGACCCGAAAATGCGATTAGATCCATTATTTACCCAACGTTTGATCAAGAGCCTGCTCTGGAGCCTGACCGGCCTGACCATCATTTTATTGGTTTTTATTATTGCCTTTATCTCGGTGCAGGGGTTACCCCAGGTAACCCTGCATTTTTTGTTATCCGATATTCAGGACATGGGACGCTCTGGAGGCATCTTCCCCACCATCGTCACTACCGCTTATCTTACTCTGGTGGCTCTGGTGGTGGCCTCCCCCCTGGGAGTGGCGACCGCCATCTATCTGGTCGAATATACGCGGGAAAGTTGGGTAACCAAAATTATTCGTTTCGGAGCTGAATGCCTGGCCGGAGTGCCCTCCATTATTTTAGGGCTGTTTGGCTTTGTCCTGTTTGTAATGAAAATGAAATTGGGTTGGTCCATCCTTTCCGGCGGGCTGAGTCTGTCGATTATGATCCTGCCCACCATCATTCGTACCAGCGAAGAGGCAGTCAAGGCTGTTCCCCGGGAGTATCGCCAGGTGTGCTATTCTTTAGGGGTGACCAAGTGGCAGACCATTACCCGGGTGGTGTTACCCTCCGCCCTGCCCGGCATCATGACCGGGATTGTGCTGAGCATTGGCCGCTCCATTGGCGAAACCGCGGTGGTATTGTTTACCGCCGGGGCCTCCCTGCGGACTCCGGCCACGCTGTTTGACTCCGGCCGCAGTATGGCGGTGCATTTTTATATCCTGGCCCGGGAGGGACTTTCCATGCCCAACGCCTATGGCACTGCCGCCATTCTGATGATCTCCATTCTGCTGATCAATATCACCGCTTACAGTCTGACGCAACGTTTTATCGGCAAGTATTCCTAAAGACCAGAGAACCTGGCTGAAAATCCGCAAACATGTGGAAAGCGAGATCACAAAAACCTGATGGCTGAGGTAAAAATCCAGGTCCGAGACCTGTCATTTTTTTATGGAGCTTTTCGGGCCCTGGAGAACATCAATCTTGATGTAATCACGGGAGAAATTCTGGGCCTGATGGGGCCGGCCAAAAGCGGCAAAACCACCTTCTTGCGCATTCTCAACCGGATGTCGGATCTTATTCCCGACAGTCGAGTCACCGGCACCGTGCTTCTGGACGGGGATGATATCCTGACCCCGAATTATGATATTGACCTTCTGCGTCGGCGGGTGGGGATGGTCTTTGCCAAACCCATTCCCTTGCCGCGCTCGGTTTATGAAAATCTGGCTTTTGCGCCCCGGCTCCACTTCAAAAAGAGCAGGGCCGAAATGGACGAACTGGTGGAATGGGCCTTAAAGGCAGCCCAACTCTGGGATGAAATCAAAGATCGGTTGCATGACTCGGCCCTGAAGCTGTCCGGCGGCCAGCAGCAGCGTCTCTGTCTGGCCCGTACCCTGGCCATGGAGCCGGAAGTCATCCTGCTGGACGAACCGACCAGCGGCCTGGATCCAATCTCCACCGCCCGCATTGAGGAGACCTTGTCCCAACTAAAAAAAGACTATACTATTATCTTAGTCAGTAATAACACCAAACAAATCGCCCGGGTGGCCGACAAGGTCGCTTTTTTACTGATGAGCCAGTTGATCGAGTACGGCGTCACCCCGCAAGTTTTTACTGTGCCCCAGGACAAACGCACTGATGACTACATCACCGGGCGGTTTGGCTAACGGGCCGGAAACTATGTCAGAACCCATTATTATCCTGCACTTTTTGAATCTCTACTACGGGTCCTTTCATGCTCTCAAGGATATCAATGCCACCTTTAGCCGCAAACGCATTACCGCCCTGATCGGACCTTCGGGGTGCGGCAAATCGACTCTATTGCGAGTGTTGAATCGGATGAACGATCCCATCGAAGGGGTCTCCATCACCGGCCAGGTTCTGATCGAGGGGGAAGACATTTACCGCAAAGGCACCAACCTTATCCAATTGCGCAAGAAAGTGGGCATGGTTTTTCAGCGGCCCAACCCTTTCCCGCTGTCCATTTATGATAATATTGTCTATGGTCCCCGACTCCATGGTCGGCCCCGGAAGGCGGAACTGGAAGACATCCTGGTGCGCTCTCTGGAGGCGGTGCATATGTGGGATGAGGTCAAGGATCGGCTGTCAAGCCCGGCCTTGAGCCTTACCGAGGAGCAGCAGCAACGCCTGTGCATTGCCCGCCTGCTGGCGGTGGAGCCCGAGATTCTGCTCATGGACGAACCCTGTTCGGCCCTGGACCCCCTGGCGACGCTGCAGTTAGAAGAATTGATGCGGGAACTGATCAAGGATTACACCATCATCATCGTCACCCACAACATGCAGCAAGCAGCCCGGGTCTCGGACGACACCGGCTTCATGCTGCTGGGCGAGTTGGTGGAATTTGCCCCCACCCCTCAGGTCTTTACCCGTCCTAAAGATCAACGCACCGATGATTACATTTCGGGGAAATATGGCTAAGGTTTCATTTAGGTGTGGAAATCCGGGGGAACAAGGGCTGCTAGTCCCTGGCCCCCTCTCCAACTTTAAATCTTTTATAAAAAAAGATACTTAAAAATCATCTTGATAAGGCAAAATGAACCAAACCATTATACTAAAAGACAGTCCTAAAGCCTACACCTATGACCTGGACAAGACCTGTGCTCCCGAAGAGACGGTCCAGCGGGTGCGAAGTCGGTTTGCAGAGCTTAACCTGGACATTCTAAAAAATACGCTGCGAATCGACAGTGGCCGTCTCGATATTCCGGTTTATATCAGCCTCTGCGGCATTGACGCGATCCGCACCATCGGTACTCAGAAACAGATGGGCAAAGGTGCGACGCCGGCCCAAGCCGAGGCCAGCGCCCTGATGGAGTTGGTGGAACGCTACAGCTTCTTTGATTTTCTGCACCATGGTCCGTTGATTTATTCCACTCCCCGGCAGCTTTCTGAGACCGTGCTACCTTTTTCGACCCTGGCCCGGTCATTGTTTGATAACGCTCCGGAGGTCGCCCAGGCCGCCGAGATCTACCAGGACTGGCCGCTGCATTTTACTCCAGCCACCAGCCTCACCCATGGCCATGCGGTGATGCTGCCCTTTCACTGGTTTTATCTGATTAATGAATACAATGGCCCAGCCGCCGGCAACTGCCGGGAAGAGGCCATCCTGCAGGGGTTGTGCGAGGTGGTGGAACGTCACGTCGGCTCGATGATCAGCTACGACCGCCTGTTCACACCCGCCATTGACCCGGACTCGGTGCAGGATCCAGTGGGACGCGAGCTGCTAGCCAAATTTCAGGCCCAGGGCATTGTCCTGCATCTTAGGGATTTCTCCCTGGATACCGGCATCCCCACGGTCGGGGTGCTGGCCTATGATCCGGCCACCTTTCCGGAGGCCAGCGAAATCGTGTTTACCGCCGGAACCACGCCGCACCCGGAGAAGTCCCTGATCCGGGCCTTAACCGAGGTGGCCCAGCTCGCCGGAGATTTTGATAAACACACTTCTTATAAACCGACCCTGCCCAAATATCAGAATCTCACCGACGCCAGCTATCTTATGCAACCCGAACCAATGATTGCCATTGATTCGCTACCCAACCGGGCGCATGACAATATCAAGGTGGAAATCGAAAATTGTGTGGCCGCCCTGGCCGGCCGGGGGCTGGAAGTGCTGGTGGTCGACCTTACCCATCCCGACATCCAGCTCCCCGCGGTCTATGTCATAATCCCCGGCACTCATTTCCGGGAGCGCACCCGGAATACTAACGTCATTTTTCACCTGGCCAAAGTCGCCGGTCTGTATGCCGCGCCGGCGGAGGCCCTGGCCGCGCTCCAGCGTCTGAACCAGTCCTTTCCGGGCCGCTTTGATGTGCTGTTTTTCCTGGGGCTGACCCTGGACCAGTTAGGGGCCACGGCCGAGGCCTTAAATTACCTAGAGGCATCTCTGGCGGCCCGGCCTCCGGACCAGGAGGTCGCCAGCGTCTATTGTCACATCGGCTCCTGCCATAAAGACCTGGGAGATTATCGCGCCGCCATCAACGCCCTGAAACAGGCCCAGGCGGCCAACGACCAGTTGAAGGAGGTCTATCACCTGCTGGGTTTCTGCTATTTCAAGCTCAAAGAATTCCACCAGGCAGTGGAATGTTTTGAAAAAGCCATAGAACTGGACCCCGGCTCCGGGATCGACTATGCCAATCTGGGGATTAATCTGCGGGAATTAGGGTTCAAAAAAGAGGCCGCCCACCTGCTGCGCCTAGCTTTGGAGCTGGACCCCGGCCTCGACTTTGCCCGCCAGGCCTTGATCGCCCTGGAAGGATAAGTTGTGGTTGGGTATTTCGCCATTAGGGGCGCGGATCGGCGGGGCGCCCCTCCGTTTTTTTGGGTTGACAAAACCCTATATCAGACTTATATTGAACATTAGTTCAATTATGGGTTTAGATGAGGTAATGGTTAGAAGTTGTTAACGTTTCATTACCTGGCGGGGAAGAGAACCATTTGGCCTTGCGGTTTCTTCCCCGGTTTAATGTTAAGATTCAAACTGTTAAGGGAGGATGACAATGCCTGGTGGCTTTAAAAATAAAGGTGGTCAACGTGGACGCGGTGGCGGCCCTGGTGGCAGGCGGGGTTTAGAGGCAAATTTTAACCGGGGTGGCGGTGGCGCCGGAGCCCAGAGCAATAATTGGGCCACAGCTTCAAACCCTGGTCAACGGCGATCGTCATGGTGGCGCCGCTGGTTGGGTCGCTGGTGGCCAGGATCGTCGTCCCGAGGCCCTGGGGGTAGAGGCAACCGGAGTGGAGGTGGCTGGAACCGGGGCCGGGGCTCTGGGGCCCAGTCCTATGGCGGGGGCCGTGGCCAGTAAATCAAGAAAAATCAATCCGCCCTCAGCTCCGCAAAATAATTTTAGGATTATCCTGAAATTCGCTGAACTGAGGCGATCACTTAAGAAAACCATTGACATTAAGGAGGATTAAAGATATGCCCAGATTTGATGGAACCGGACCACGGGGACAAGGCCCGGGTACGGGGAGAGGTAGAGGATATTGTCGGACCCGTTATGAGGGCCGGGGTCGCTTCGGCCCAGGCCGCGGAGCAGGATCAGGCCGGGGCCTTGTATGCCGATTCCAGGGCCGTGGATATGGAGCACTGGCGTGGGACCCAACTCCGGCGGGTTATCTCCCTGGGAGGGGGGCCTACCCTACCCGGCAGCCGGAGCTGGCCGAACTCCAGACCCAGGAACAGATGTTGACCCAGGAACTACGGGCGCTTAGGGACCGAATTGCGGCTCTGGAAAGCTCCACCGGCTGAATCAGACGGTCAGGTTAAAAAATTTACCTAAAAACTAAGTACTAGCCTTAATTCGGGCGTGAGGTTGATCTTCACGCCCGTGATGATAATAAAATTGACAAAAAATTGTTAAGAGCAGAGGAGTAAGGAGTACAATGAAGACCATCGCAGTCAGCGCCATCGAGAAAAGTTTCGATTCACCGGTAGATCCCCGCTTTGGCCGGGCCAAGTATTTTGTTGTGGTAGATCCGGAAACTATGGAATGGGAAGTCCTGGATAATACCTCTAATAATAACGCCGCGCACGGAGCCGGCATTCAGACCGCCCGTCTGGTGTCCCAGCACCGGATCAAAACCGTTCTCACCGGCAACTGTGGGCCGAATGCCTTCCAGACCCTTCAGGCCGCCGGGATTCAGGTGGCAATCGGGGTTAACAGCACAGTACGCCAGGCGGTTGAGCGATTCAAGCGTGGCGAAATAAATATGGCCCAGAATCCCAATGTCAAAGGGCATTGGAGCTAAAATCAGGATCAACCTGAGGATGGGATGGCATTAGCGGCTTCTTCAGGGCACCACGGGTATTTGGCAATGGAAGGCTCAATGCCATCGACTTGACTTTTTAAACTTTTAGTCATCTAATTAATTAAGAAATTTTCTAAGGAGGATTTGAACATAATGCACGATTCTTCTCATCATCAGGGGGGTCCCAGTTGCTCCACCTGTGGACACCAGCATCATCACGATGAAGAAGCCCAACAAGAGGAACGCCAGCTGCGCAACGCTCTCCAGCAGATTCGCCATAAACTGCTGGTGATGAGTGGGAAGGGCGGCGTCGGCAAAAGCAGTGTGGCGGTGACCCTGGCCTTAGCCCTGGCCTGGCGGGGTTTCAAGGTGGGCATCATGGACGTCGATCTGCACGGACCCAATGTACTGCGGATGTTAGGGTTGAGGGAGGCCCTGGACCTGACCCATGGTAGCTTTGTGCTACCGGGCGATCTGTCCGATAATTTGAAGGTGATCTCCATTGAGGCCCTGATGCAGAACCGGGATTCGGCGGTTATCTGGCGGGGTCCGCTCAAACACCGGGTCATTCAACAATTTATCACCGATGTGGAATGGGGCCAGCTTGATTACCTGATCATCGATTCCCCGCCCGGCACCGGCGATGAACCCTTGTCGGTGGCTCAGACCATACCGGATGCTCAGGCCATTATTGTTACCACTCCCCAGGAAATCTCTCTGGCCGATGTCCGCAAGTCAATCAATTTCTGTCGCAAGGTCAACATGAAAATTCTGGGCCTGGTCGAAAACATGAGCCACCTGATCTGCCCCAAATGCGGCGAACAAATCCCCTTGTTTAAATCCGGCGGCGGGGAAAAGACGGCCCAGGTTATGAAGGTGCCGTTATTGGGCAGCCTGCCCTTTGATTATAATGTCGTTGAAGCCGGCGACGCCGGGCAGATGCCGCTGCTGAAACTTAAAAAGAGCCCCTACCTGGAAACTTTTAAACCCATAGTAGATAATATTGTCGAAATCCTGGACAAAGAAGCGGCAGAGAAAAGGACCCAGGCCCGGCAGCCAGGTACTGCAAAATTCGCTTTCCCGTTGGAAAATGGGCGCTTGGCCGAGCATTTCGGGCATGCCCAGCAATACGCCCTGTTGACAGTACAAGATCATAATATCTTAAACCAGGAGGTGGTCACCCCGCCCCCCCATGAGCCCGGCGTCTTGCCGGCCTGGATGGAAGAGTTAGAGGTAACCCATATCTTTGCCGCGGGCATGGGGTCGAGGGCCCAGGCACTGTTTCAGCAGAAGGGTATCGAGGTCATAACCGGAGCACCGTTGCTTTCTCCCGAGGAGTTACTCCAGCAATACTTTGACAAGTCCCTGGTGACCGGTCCTAATGTTTGTGATCATTGATGAGGCCGGGGAATCATGAAAATTGCTATCGCCAGCGGTAAGGGCGGCACCGGCAAAACCACCCTGGCGGTCAACCTGGCGGCCGCCCTGGGAAATCAGGCACAACTGCTGGATTGCGACGTCGAGGAGCCTAATGCCCATCTGTTTCTGCCTCTGTTCCAGGCAGAGAATGAGACCGTCACGGCGCCGGTCCCCCAGGTTGATCTGGACCGCTGTAATTTCTGTGGCGCATGTGGCCAGATCTGCCAATTCAGCGCCATCGTCCCCTTGGAGCAGACGGTGCTGATTTTCCCGGAAATGTGCCATAGTTGTAGAGGCTGCTTTCTGGTCTGTGAAGCAGAGGCCATTCATGAGAGGACCCGGCAACTGGGAGAAATCCAAAGTGGTGTGTGCCAAGAGGGAGTGCATTGTGTCTATGGCCGCCTGCGGGTTGGTGAAGCCATGGCCCCGCCGCTGATCCGTGAGGTTAAAGGCCGGATGGACCTCAGCCGGACGGTAATCATCGATGCCCCCCCGGGCACTTCCTGCCCGGTCATCGCCGCCCTTAAGGACGCCGATTACGTGATACTGGTGACCGAGCCGACGCCGTTTGGCTTCCATGACCTGAAGCTGGCGGTAGAGACCGTCCGGACCATGGGGCTGCCCATGGGAGTAATCATCAACCGGTCGGATGTCGGGACTCCAGAAGTGCAAGACTATTGCGACCGGGAAGATATACCGGTGCTCCTGTCTTTGCCTTATTCCCGGCAGATAGCCGAAGCCTATTCCCGGGGCCAGTTACTGACCGCGGCCATTCCGGGATTTAAAGAGCAGATGGTAGGACTGATGGAGCAGATAACGAAGGGATGGCAAGGATCATGAGGGAACTGGTAATCTTGAGCGGTAAAGGCGGGACCGGTAAAACCTCGATCACCGCCGCCCTGGCAGCCTTAGGGGAGTCCCTGGTGGTGTGCGATTGTGATGTCGACGCCGCTGATCTGCATCTGCTGCTGGCTCCCACCATCAATGAGAGTTATCAATTTTCCGGCGGGCACAAGGCCCGGATCGATCCGGATCGTTGCACCCAGTGCGGCCAGTGTCGGGAATTATGCCGCTTCGAGGCCATCACCCCCGATTTTCAGGTCGATCCCTTTTCCTGCGAAGGGTGTAAGGTCTGCGTCCACTTCTGTCCCGAAAAGGCCATTGACTTCCTGGACACCGTCGACGGCGAATATTACGTCTCCGACACCCGCTTCGGGCCCATGGTCCATGCCCGCTTGCACATCGCCGCGGAAAACTCTGGCAAACTGGTCACCGTGGTCCGGCGCAAAGCCCAGGAGATCGGCGAAGCCCACCACAAAGACTATATCCTGGTGGACGGCCCTCCGGGTATCGGCTGCCCGGTGATCGCCTCCCTAACCGGGGCCCATGCGGTGCTGCTGGTCACTGAGCCTACGGTCTCCGGCCGCCACGACCTGGAACGGGCGGCGACCCTGACTGCCCATTTCCAGATACCCACTTATGCCCTGATCAACAAATGGGACCTCAATCCGCAGATCACCGAGGAGTTAACCCGTCTCTGTCAGGAACGCAATTTTCCGGTACTGGGACGTCTGCCTTATGATCCGGTGTTTATTAAGGCCATGGTGGCAGAAAAAACTTTGCCGGAGTATACTGATGGATTTTTGATCGAGGAGTTTAAAAATCTTTGGCGCAAGCTGCAAGCGGCCCTGCAACATACCTCTTGAAATTTTGCCTTATTTAAAGGGGGGCCGTTGCTAACCGCTTAACCAGGCCCCCTTTGTGGCCTTGCTAGGCTAAATAATCTTTATGCTTATAAGTCGGCCGGTTCTCTTTCTGAACTATGGTTTCAGACCAAAGCGATCACCGGTAGTTGCGGCCCCGGCCGCCGAAAGAGCCTCTCTGCTGTTGTGGTCTGGCTTCATTGACTGCCAGGGGACGGCCTTCCACCATCCGTTTATTAATCATAGAGATGGCCTTCTGGCCTTCCCGTTTGGTTCCCATCTCCACAAAACCAAAGCCCCTAGGCTGACCGGTAATCCGGTCAGTGATAATCCTGGCTGAGACCACCTCCCCGGCTTCGGCAAACAGCTCTTTCAATTGATCTTCGGTGAACTGGTAGGACAGGTTGCCAACATACAATTTCATGCTCATATCCTTTCTATCAAACATTCCCTTTCCGGAATTTCTGTTGTTTGGGTTGCCCGAACTAAGCATCCTCATTCTGGCTCTCGGCGGTCTTTTCTATCGATTCAGTCTGGGATTTGTTCTGTCGGTGTTTCATCTTAGCTTCGTGTTTTGCCTTGCGGGCCAGCTCTTTGGCCCGTTTTTCCCAGCCGTAACGTTTTTTTGCCACTAATCTCCTCCATCTGGTTTAAGTGGGCAGAACTCCGCTCACTTTATACAAGCGGAGTTCTGCTCATCAGGCGTCAATTGCTTAAAGCTTAACGACGTTCTGAGCCTGGAGACCTTTCTGACCTTGGACTACCTCAAATTCCACTTCCTGGTCTTCCGCCAGGGACTTAAAACCTTCGCCCTGAACTGCACTGTGATGCACAAAGACATCCACACCGTTCTCCCGGGAAATAAACCCATACCCTTTAGCGTCATTAAACCACTTAACTTTGCCGGTTTCCTTCATTTACTTATGATCCTCCTGAAATAGTAATACAATTTCCTGCCCCAAGGCAGGACCAAAAGAGCAGTGAGGCAAAAAAAAATCGGAGGGCGATTCAGATCCCCTTCCGATTTGTCCAGGGCCAGCGATCTTGCTTGCCTGCTTTTTACTCTAACATGCTACTTTTAGGTTAATTTAATCTATATGACGGTTATTGTCAAGTAATTAATCGAGCCGCCCTTGCCGCCGCTTCATATACCTGGCTTCCTGTAACAGATTCTTGATGCCGGTGCAACTGGACACAATGCCATGCCGTTTTACTAAAATTTCATGAAAATGCTTATTATGTGGTCAAAGTAGTCATTGACCCACAGCCCCAGCACCTTTTCCACTACGTTATAAGACGCCTGCCGGGCCGAAGGCCGCCCGCCTTCTGCGGATGGTCCGTTGGGTCACTCCCCAAATATCTGCCGCCTGCAGCCATTTGATCTCTCTGGCCAGCGCCTTCATTATCACTTCCAGCACCTTCATCGCCCGCCTCATGGCGGATTCCGGATAAGTCTTCATTTGCTATCAACAGCACCACCCTTACCATTCGAGGAATTCCACTTAAAGTCGTCATCTACATTTTATCAAAGGAAATATTTATTACTCAGGCCATCAATTAAATGAATGGGGATCAGAAAAAACGGCTCCTGGGCGGGGAGCCGGCTTATTGGTCAATCTAACACGGGGTTGTCGATTTACCATCAGCACCCGGAAGGATAGGAATCAGGCAAAGGAGTCGCATTACGGTGTCGCCGACATTCTTGAACTGGTGAGGCTCCTCCGGCGGCACATATACCGTATCGCCGACCTGCAGGCGGGTCTCTTTCCCGCTGGCATCAATATATATTGGTGCCCCTTCCAATACAAAAATTTCGTGTTCCTCCCGGTGAGCATGAAATGAAGTGTGGCCCTGGGGCTCGAATTCCATCACCCGCATGGCAAAATGGGGACAGCCATCGGCTTTGGTCCACAGGTAGCGGGCGGATAGGCCCTTAAATCCGGTTCGGGCAATAGCCACCGGCTCTGCCTCAGTAAAATGTTTTTTTTGCATGTGTGGCCTCTCTTGGGTTAAGGGGTGGCTCTATCGACAAGTCTAATTTATTAACCGAAAACCAAAACCCCAGGTGGCATTAAACGGTTTTTAAGATATCTTTCACCACATAAAGCACTCTAGCTTTTTGGTGCAGTTCCTCTTCCAGGGCCTTTAATTTCTCGAATGGCAGATCCATGATGCGGATATAGACCCGCCGATAGCCTTCCGCGGCGATATCGTTGGAACTCAAAATGCTCACGGTCCGCCCCCCGTGCCCCCGGATGATATCCGCCAGTTCTTTTATAGAGCCGGGACGGTCTTCCAGTTGAAAAGCAAACTGAATATTCCCCTTATAGATGCCGGTGATATTGACAAAGGCCCGGAACACATCCGATTCAGTGATGATTCCGACCAGCTCCTGATCTTCATTGACCACCGGCAAACCGGAAACCTTGTTTTCCAGCATTATTACCGCGGCCCGTTCAACGGTTTCATCCGGACCGATGGTCAAGGGATTTTTGGTCATGATCTCCCTGACCTTGATTTCGGCCAAAAGATAGTAAAGTTCGTGAATATCGAGGGATGTGGCCTTGGACGGCGAAGCTTCTTTCAGGTCCCGATCGGAAATAATCCCGGTCAGTTTGCCCCGATGCAGTACTGGCAAGCGGCGAATGCGTTCCTCCTTCATGATGTGCAAGGCCTTCATCATCGAGGTATTCTCATCCACCGTTACTAAATCCGAAGTCATCCATTCCCGTACCAACATGTCAGCCTTCCTCCTTTCGGGTGCCGCGGGCTAACCAAACTTAGCTGCTAACCGCTATTGATTATAACCGATTTCTTATTTTTCAGGAAAATTATTTCATATGGAAAGATCAGTGAGTTTCCAACGGGCAATAAACCGATGGTGTTGGCAAGTTAGCGGTTCCGCGGGAGGACGGCCCTCAGGGAATTTAATCTATAAAATCATCTATGGGCTTCCGGTGCCCTGAAAATCGGGAAAATTCCAAATGAGGGTATTAAATTGGGCCCTTGGTCATAGCAAGGCTTATTTACTAATGCGGTTTCTTAGACTTTTTGGAAAAGACCACAGGCGGTTCCTCCCCTTTAACCAGGCGGACAATATTATCCTGATGCCGGAACAGAATGAGCACCGAGATGAGGCCGGATACCACTAAATTAGGGGTGGAATCTGAAAACAGGCCTACGGCCAGCGGCATGAGCCAGGCCACGGCCAGTGAGGCCAGAGAAATCATTCGGTAATAGCTCACCACTGCCACCCAGACCGCCACCAAAAGTAAGGCGGCCAGGGGACAGAGGGTGGCAATCACTCCCAAACCCGTAGCTGCTCCCTTGCCGCCCTTGAACCGCAGGTAAAGAGGATGGATATGGCCCAAAACCGCCACCAGACCCACTGCGGCAATGGCCCAGCCGTGCCAGGCTCCCAGAGCCACTGGGCCAAAGCGGGCCACAAAGACCGGGAGCGCCCCTTTCAAGGCATCCCCGAACAGAGTGAATACCCCCGCATTACGTCCCAGCAGTCGATAGACATTGGCCGCGCCGATATTCCCGCTTCCGGCCTCCCGGGGGTCGGGGCCGCCCATCAGCCAGGCGATAATCAGACCGGTTGGAATGGACCCCAATAAATAAGCTGCCAGCAGCAATCCTAAAAAATCACCCATCTTATCCGTCTCCGCAGATCATAACCCACCTTTTCCAGATAGCCACGGGGAGAGGAAAAGACTCGCTTTCCCGCCTATCTCCCCCAAATTCAAGTTTACAGTCTGACCGGCAGGCCTTTCTGGTGCAGGTACTCTTTGGCAGCCTGGATGGAAATCTCCCGGAAGTGGAAAATCGACGCGGCCAACACCGCATCAGCCTTGCCTTTTACCACTGCCTCATAGAGATGCTCCACCTTTCCGGCCCCGCCCGAGGCGATTACCGGCAACTGGGAGGCCTCTTTGATTTTGCGGGTCAGTTCCAGGTCATAGCCGGTTTTGACCCCATCGGTATCCATGCTGGTGGGCAAAAGTTCGCCTGCTCCCAGGTCCCGACACTTATGGGCCCAGGCAATGGCATCCTGGCCAGTCGGAGTCCGGCCGCCGTGAGTCACCAGTTCATAACCGGAGGGCATCTCGCTATTACGCCGGGCATCAATGGCCACCACCAAGCGTCCTGACCCCACTATTCGAGCCGCGGCTTCGATCAGGGCCGGGCGTTGGATGGCCGCGGTGTTGATCCCCACCTTGGCCACCCCCACATCCAGTAACCGCTGGATGTCGGTCAGCGAGTGCACCCCGCCTCCCACAGTTAAGGGAATGGAAATCGCTGCCGCCACCTGCCTGACCAGATCGATGGTCGTGTGACGGCCCTCGACGGTGGCGGTGATATCCAGCAAGGCCAGTTCATCCGCCCCTTCCTGTTCATAGAGGCGAGCATTTTCCACCGGATCGCCGGCATCGCGCAGATTGACAAAGTGAATCCCTTTGACCACCCGGCCGTCTTTAATATCCAAACAGGGTATGATGCGTATATAATCCATCAAAATCTCCCCCAGGCAAGCTAGCGACCAAGATTGCCCGGTCCTCAGGATTGATCTAAAAATTTTTGCATATAAATAACGTCAAAATCTTTGCCAAATTTTTGGCCTACTCTTTTTAATACACAGTATTCGTTAAAGCCATGTTTCTTATGAAAATTAAAACTAATGGAATTTAACGATGACAGGGTGGCCACTACCGTATCAATGCCAAGCTTCCGGGCCTCATCGGTTAACATCAGTAGCAGCCTGGTTCCCAAACCCTTCCGCAGGTGATCCGGCAAAATAAAATAGGTTAACTCCGCGGTGCGCCGGAATACCTTAAAGCGCTGATAGGGCCGCATCAGCCCGAAACCAACAATTTCATCTTCAGTTTCAATTATATAAAAAGGATAGCCTTTGCTCAGTTTTTTTAACTTGCGAAAAAATTCCGGCCCGACTTGTTCTTCCGGGAAGGCCGCAAAGCTATGGCTGACATAATAATTAAAAATGTTGACCACGGCTTCACCGTCCGGGTCGGCAACTGGTCGGATGATATATTCCATATCGAAACTGAGGCTTAAAATTTATCCGCCTCAAAAATAGCATATTCAAACTTCGGAACTCAAAGAGGGCTAAGGCTCCACTACCAAAGCCCTATTGATGACCACCGGCTCTTGCGGCACGTTCTGATGGAGACCCCGAGTGGTAGTAGGTACGGCTTTGATTTGGTCCACTACCTCCTGACCCTTGACCACCTTGCCGAATACTGCATAACCCCAACCCCGGGGGGTTTTGGCAGTGTGGTTAAGCGGGCGGTTGTCCGCCACATTGATGAAAAACTGGGAGGTGGCGGAATGAGGCTCGGCGGTGCGAGCCATGGCGATGGTGTAAGCGTCGTTGCTCAGGCCATTATCGGCTTCATTCGGGATCGGTTCCCGGGTGGCCTTGGGTTGCAAGTTGACGTCCATCCCGCCCCCCTGGATCATAAAGCCATTGATAACCCGATGGAAGATCGTGCCGTTGTAATACCCGTCTTTCACATATTGCAGAAAATTTTCCACGGTTTTCGGAGCCTTTTCCTGATTTAGCTCTAAAGTGATGTCGCCCTTAGTAGTTTCCAGTTTGATCAAGATCGGCTTCCTTTCTGCCCGGCTGCTTAGCCCGGCGCTAAGAGTAAATAGCAAAATTAAAGCGGCCCCCAGGGCCAGCCTGGCACCCCCACACCCTTTATAAAATTTCATCTCGATTCCCCCTTGTTAAATTCTGCCTGCGAGGGCGGTCAGTTCCGGCTGCACTTCAGGGGCCCAGGTCCCAGACCGCAGGGCCAGTTTATCAAATCCCAAACCCTGGAGCAAATCGAAAAACACTCCGGCCTCGGCTAAGTTCTTAAAACGATAATACGGTGTTATCATGTATAATCATCCTGAGTTAAACTTGGGTTGTTTCTGCGTCCCTTACCTGATATTTTAGTTAAACCTGAAATATTACTCAAACCTGAAAAAAACAGCATTTGGGAGAGGGGGTAGGGGTCTCTGACTCCTCCCCCCTCTCCTCAGACTAACTTTTTAAATTTTCGGCGTAATAAGTGAATAATGCCGATTAATAGTGAATTGGCCGTGCTGGAGATTAGCGACCTGGAAGTCTATTATGGCAGCATCCCGGCCTTGAAGCGGATTTCGCTCCAGGTACCGGAGGGGCTGATCGTCACCCTGATCGGGGCCAACGGCGCTGGAAAATCCACCACCATCGGGGCCATTACCGGTCTAGTTACGCCCCGGCGGGGGCGGATTATTTTCACCGGCCAGGAAATCCAGGGCCGTCCCACCCATACCATCATGCGCCTAGGTCTGGCGGTCTGCCCGGAGGGCCGCCGGGTCTTTGCCAATCTGACCGTTAAGGAAAATCTGATTCTGGGAGGCTATCATCGGCGGGATAGCCGGTCCTGGCGCCAGGACCTAGATTGGCTTTTTGAACTGTTCCCGCGGCTCCATGAACGTCTGGAGCAAACAGCCGGTACCCTAAGCGGTGGCGAGCAGCAGATGTTGGCCTTGGCCCGGGCCTTGATGTCTCGCCCCCGCCTGCTGCTGTTGGACGAGCCTTCTTTGGGGCTGGCTCCCCTGCTGGTCCAGGAGGTGTTCAAGACTTTGGAGTTCATTCACCGCCGCGGCACCACTCTCTTGCTGGTCGAACAAAACGCCTTGGCCGCCCTAAAAATTGCCCATTACGGCTATGTCCTGGAGACCGGACGAGTAATCCTGGAAGGTTCCGGGGCGGAGTTACTCCACCACCCGCAGGTAAAGGCGGCTTACTTGGGGGAGGCCTAGAATTTCTCAGCAAGGTCAGAGTAAATCTAGACGATTTTTATAATTAGGAAATAAGTGAGAAATGAGGCAAAAGGCCCCGGGGGGGGAATTATTTACTATCGCCCGGCAGCCTTTTTCTCGTCATCAATATGATGCTTACGGGGATTTTATGCGGCTGGGGGCTTTCTCGGTGGTAGACCGCCACAGCAGCGAGTTACAGACCAAACATGTAGCCAGCCGTATCGTTTTTGATGAAACCGGCTGCAGCCATTGCCTCAAGTGTGCGACCTCCTGCAGCGAGATGCGGGTCTCCCTGACTCCGGAAGGGCAGCGGCTGTTGGGACCTTCCCCCAACTACTGTACGGCTTGCCGCCTTTGTGTAGAACATTGCCCGCTACTTTTGGAATTGCGCCAGGATGAGCTGCCTACGGAATTACGGATTGCTCCCCAGGTTCATTATACTGGTGGCGAGGCCACCTTGCTGTCCGGACCAGGAACTGAAGAATATATCGAATTTCTAAAACAACAAGGCACCCAAGGCAGGGTGGGGGGAGACGGGGCACTAACCACGGTTTATCAGGGAGATTCCCTAATCCCCGATGATAACGATCGACCCTGCCAATTGCGGCAATACCTCTGGCAACTCGGTGAGGGACAGGAACCGGAACGGCCGCTTTTGATCACGGTTTTTTACCGGGCGACGGGAATTCTCAGCCCCCCTTGGTCATCCGGCGACTTCATGCCCGAGCGGCCTTGCTGATCGCCACTGACTCTGGAGACCTTGAGCTGGAACTGGCCCGGCGTTTGGAAACCTGCGGCTCGGATTTTGTGGCCTTTATCGACCAACAGAAATGGGGGTTGATCGGTGCCGGTCATCCAGCCGCACCGCAATTGTATAATCAACGCCGGTTGCGCCGGGACCACCATCTGGAGGAACTGGTCCTGGCAGGGCAGGTGGATGTGGTAATCACCTCGCACCTCTCGGCCTTGTCCCAGTCTGTTGGCTCCCCGGCCCTTTGAGGCTTTCACCTTCAGCCATGAGCCGCTGATCAATGAACTGCGGGAACATTGCCGGGCGGTTGGGCACCGCTATCCGGAGTTGTTAGCTCCGGAGGTGGAGCAGGCCAGAACCTATTTATCCGACATACCTCGTTATTCCGCCGAGCTCCATGCCCGTTATCGCACCTGGGGAATTGCCCCGGTATATTACCGTTGATGAAGTCAATCCCTCTGAAAAAGTGGGAGCGGAAAAATTGCTCGGACTGGCCCGGGCCGCGGGTGCTTTGCCGGTGACCTTTACAGCTTCCCACGGGTGGCGGTTGTTTAGCGAGATTATCCCCCAGCTGGTGGGAGCCAGGCTCGAATGTCTGTTCGTCTTGACCAAACGGGCGCTGGCCGCGCCCGCCCTTAATATTGAGGAGAGTCATACCGATTTCATGACCTTTCGGGATGACGGGGCCATAATGCTGTCCCCTAAAAGTGTCCAGGAAGCAGATGGTCCCCAAACTTCTTCCTCCCTTTCAGGTCAGGCGTAGGGAATGAATCCGAATATCTTGGAAATTGGGGTCGATGGCACCCAGGGTGAAACCCTGGTGGTGGAATGGGAGCTTATTCCCGGGCAGAGCGGGGCGCAATTCTGGCAAAGTCTGGCCCCAGAAACGCGACATCGACTGGCTTCGATAGCCGATCCCCTAAAAATACTATACCAGACTCTGATGGAAGCCAGCACGGTGAGCGGTATTTGTCGCCTGTGCCTGGTGCGCTACCGGCCCCAGTCCACGGGATTAGAGAGAGGAGGGGAGGCCGGCCAATTTGTTGACGTACTGGCCCTGGAGAGCCTGGCGGCCGAGGCGGTGATCAAGACCGACGGCTGGCCAGGCTATAGTTTCCTGGATGCTTATCCCGGTCTCTATCATGAGTGGCTGGTGCCCGGATCGGGGAAGGAAGCGCCCAAGGTCTTGCCTTGGGCCCACGCCTTGATCGCCAATATTAAAGGCAACATCCGGGGTATCCACCATGGCGTCAGCCCCGAGCCTCTGCCCCGTTACCTGGCGGAATTTTTCTATCGTTTCAACCGCCGCTTTTGGGAACCGCAAATGTTTAACCGCATGCTTCATGCTTGTCTCAATTCAGCTACTATCACATTTTCAGAGCTAAGGATATAATCGTTTACAAAAATCAACCGGACATTTGAATGTGCTATTGACAGCAGGAGAATTTTCCCTTGTTGCAGGTAAACTTTCATGTTATAAATACTTGCTTAAATTCACACGTCCTGGTAGGCCAGGCTGGTGCTTGGTTAGCAAGTCTTCCTGGCGATAGCCAGGGCGGCGGAAAAAACCAGAAGGAGTAATGTATGGCGTATGTGAGTATGAAAGAATTGTTGGAGGCCGGGGTCCACTTTGGCCATCAGACCAGACGCTGGAACCCCAAGATGAAACCCTATATCTTTGGGGCCCGCAATGGCATTTACATTATCGATTTGCAAAAAACCGTACAGCTGTTCAAAATCGCCTATGAATTTGTCGCTGAACAAGTGGCTACCGGCGGGAAAGTCCTCTTTGTAGGTACCAAAAAACAGGCCCAGGATACCATCTATGAAGAGGCCAGCCGGTGTGGCATGTATCATGTCAATCATCGCTGGCTGGGCGGTATGTTGACCAATTTTCAGACCATTCGACGTTCCATTGAACGCTTGAAAACCTTTGAGAGCATGAAGGAGGACGGTAGCCTCAAGCGTTTCCCGAAAAAGGAAATCCTAGCCATGGAGAAAAAGGCGGCCAAACTGGAAAAAGCCCTCGGCGGCATCAAGGACATGGACCGTCTTCCCAACCTTCTGTATGTGGTTGACCCCCATCGGGAGAATATTGCCGTCCATGAGGCTCGGAAACTGGGGATTCCGGTGGTGGCCATTGTGGATAGCAACTGTGACCCTACTGAAATTGATTATGTGATTCCCGGCAACGATGATGCTATCCGAGCTATTCGCCTGCTGACCTCCCGGATTGCGGATGCCTGTCTGGAAGGGCTCCAGCGGATGGAGGAGCGCCGCCAGGCAGCCAGTGATAAAGCCGAAGAAATGGCCGCGGCAATGCCTGAAGCAGAAGTCGGCGGCGAATCGGCGGAGGCTGCGGGGGAAGAGGCGGAGCCGCAAATCGGGGAAGAGCTTGAAGATTCAGAACCGCAAGAAATCAATGTCTGAGCCGGGGTCCGTAATAGTAACCGCCAGGCTACGCAAGAATATTCAAGTTACCAATAACACACCTTAATGACATAATCTAGGCCGAAAACTACTCATCTATCCGGTCCTGATTTAAAATCTGTCCCTGATGAGGTTATAAGAGTTGGCCGAGGAGAAACGAATTGCAAATTACCGCGGAAAAGATCAAAGAACTGCGTGACAAAACTAATGCAGGAATGATGGACTGCAAGAAGGCTTTGACTGAAACCCAGGGTGATATGGACCAGGCCGTTGTCCTGTTGCGGCAAAAAGGTCTGGCGATCGCCCAGAAACGCTCCGGACGGGCAACCAGCGAAGGCTTGATCCATGCCTACATCCACTTCGGGGGCAAAATCGGGGTCCTGGTGGAGGTAAATTGCGAAACCGATTTTGTCGCCAAGACCCCGGCTTTTCAAGAATTCGTCAAAAATCTGGCCATGCAGATCGCGGCGACCAACCCCTTATGCCTCCGGCCGGAAGAGATCCCCCCCGAGGTCCTGGAAAAAGAGAAAGCTATTTTCCGGGCCCAGGCCCTGGAAAGCGGCAAACCAGAGAATGTGATTGATCGGATCGTTGAGGGGCGGCTGAAAAAATTTTATTCTGAGGCCTGCCTGTTGGAACAACCTTATGTCAAAAATCCCGATATCCTGATCCAGGACTACCTGAACGAAATAATTGCCCAGGTGGGCGAGAATGTTACTATCCGGCGGTTTACCCGCTACCAATTGGGAGCCGATTGAGCAGGCCGATCCCTGACCAGCAACCGCTAGCATGGAGTCAACCAAACTGAAGTACTCTCGCATTCTGTTAAAGATGAGTGGCGAAGCCTTAGCCGGGGACCAGAAGTTTGGTCTCTGTCCTAAGACGGTGCGAGCCATTGCCCGAGAAATCAGAGAAGTGGTAGATTTGCAGGCGCAGGTAGGAATAGTCATCGGGGGGGGCAATATTTTTCGGGGGGTGGCCGAAAGTGCCCGTAATATGGAGCGCACCGTAGCGGATCAGATGGGCATGCTGGCCACGGTGATTAATTCGCTGGCCTTACAGGATGCGCTGGAAAAAGAAGGGGTGCATTGCCGGGTGATGTCGGCCATTGCCATGCATGAAGTAGCGGAGCCCTATATCCGCCGCCGGGCCTTAAGACATATGGAAAAGGGTCGAGTGGTGATCTTTGCGGCTGGAACCGGCAGCCCCTATTTTACCACGGACACCGCGGCGGCTTTACGGGCCATCGAGATCGGCGCCCAGGCCTTGCTCAAGGGCACTAAGGTTGACGGGGTTTATGATCGGGACCCTGCTCTAGATCTACAGGCTATAAAATTTGATAAATTGAAACATTTGCAAGTTATCCAACAGGGGCTTAAGGTGATGGATAGCACGGCGGTGACCATGTCGATGGATAATAAGTTGCCAATCATCGTCTTTAAGCTTCTGGAGCCTGGGAATATGAAGAAAGTGGTCCTGGGTGAAAAGATCGGTACCTTGGTGGAGAGCGATGATCATGAAAGATGAGATACTTGGCGAGATGCAGCGGAAAATGGATCGGGCTCTGGAGGTATTGAGCAAAGATTTTTCCCGGATTCGCACCGGCCGGGCCTCAGTGGCCCTGTTGGAGGGCATCAAGGTAGAATGTTACGGCACCACCATGCCCATTAACCAAGTGGCTTCCCTGGCTGCGCCCGAAAGCCGTTTGCTTACCGTCCAGCCCTGGGACCCCAGTATAATTTCGGACCTGGAGAAGGCTATCCTGAAGTCAGACCTGGGGCTGACCCCCAGCAACGATGGCAAGATCATACGGATTCCGATTCCGGCCCTGACTACCGAGCGCCGCAAGGATCTGGTCAAAACCATTAAAAAAATGGCCGAAGAAAGCAAAGTGGCTTTAAGAAACTTGCGGCGTGAAGCCAATGAGCAATTAAAGGATTTGAAAAAGGAAAAGCTGCTGAGCGAGGATCAAGCCTTTAAAGCTCAAGAAGAGGTGCAGAAAATCACCGATGACTACATCAAGCAGGTAGACGGTCTGGCTGCCGAAAAAGAAACAGAAATCATGTCTTTTTAACAAGACTTGGGGGAACCTTTGTCTGAACTGCTGCAGCAATTAGACCTGAGCCGACTGCCACAACATGTGGCCATTATTATGGATGGCAATGGCCGGTGGGCCAAGCAGCAGGGCTTGTCGCGCCTGCGCGGCCATCATACCGGAGCCGAGTCGGCCCGGGAGGTAGTCCGGACGGCCCGAGAAGTGGGCATCCGTTATCTCACCCTGTACGCCTTCTCGGAAGAGAACTGGCAACGGCCCCGCTCCGAAGTCCAGGCCCTGATGATCCTTCTCAAGCAATACCTGCGCCAGGAACTCCCAGAGATGTTGGAAAACGGCATTGCCTTTCAGGTGATTGGCAATATCCGCCACTTGCCCCTGGATGTCCAGGAGGAGGTTGCCGCCATAGTCTCGGCTACTGCGGCCAATCAGGAAATGACCCTAACTCTGGCTCTGAGTTATGGGGGACGGTCCGAGATTGTCCAGGCCGTCCAAGCTGCCTGCCAAGATGTGCAAAGTGGTCGGGTAACGGTTGCCGAACTGACCTCCGAACGCTTTTCAACCTACCTTTACACCTCGGACTTCCCCGACCCGGATCTGCTTATCCGGACCAGCGGCGAATTTCGCCTGAGCAATTTCCTGCTCTGGCAATTGGCCTATACCGAACTCTATTTTACTGATACCTTGTGGCCGGATTTTCGACGGACGGAGTTTTTGCAGGCGTTATTGGCCTACCAACAGCGGAATCGCCGTTTTGGCCTTACACAGGAACAGATTGAGGCCCAGGCGCCTCCTGCTTCTCCCTATTGAAATAGTCCAGAAGAGCTTGAGCGGCTGGGCGAGTCAGTCCCGGGACCGCCAGCAACTCGTCCAGGCTGGCCTGTTGCAGGGCGGTCAGGTCCGAGAACCGGCTTAAGAGACTCTTTTGCCGTTGCGGTCCGATTCCCGGGATCTGGGACAGGGCTGATCGCAAAGCTTCCTGACGGGACTGCTGACGGTGGTAGCTGATGGCAAAACGGTGTGCTTCATCACGCAAATGCATCAGCAGCAGTTGACCGGGAGAGCCCGGAGGTAGGAACAGCGGATTTTTGCGTCCGGGGAGGTAGAGTCGATCCCGGACCACTTTGCCGCTAGGGCTGATGCCAGCCTTGGCCAACCCGACCACCGGAATCTCGGCCGCCAACCCCAAATCTTCCAGGGTCTTGACCACTACCGCCAATTGCCCCCGGCCACCGTCGATGACCAGCAGGTCCGGCAGTTGCTGGCCGGCCCGGCCATAATGACGGTGCACCACTTCGGCCAGCATGGCGAAATCATTCTGACCCTCTACCTGTCGGATGCGAAACCGGCGGTAGCCTGACTTGTCCGGCTGTCCGTCCCTAAAGGTTACCAACGCTCCCACCGGCTGGCTGCCCTGCAGGGTGGAAATATCCAGACCTTCCAAACGCTGAGGCAGTCGCGGCAATTGAAGGCGTTGCTGTAGTTCCACCAAGGGATTGGCCCTGACCCCGGCTTCGAGACGCGCCTTCAGAGCGGCCCGGGCATTGTCTGCGGCCAGGCTTAAGAGGCGGCTGCGATGGCCTTTGCGGGCAGCCAGGATGCGAATCGGGGAGCGCTGCTGTTCTCTTAATAATTTCCCCAACACCTGCTGGTCTTTTAGCGGCAAGGGCAGCAAGATCTCCTCCGGTACCGGCCGCCCCGGCGTGTAATATTGTTTGAGAAACGCCTCCAGCAATTGGGCATCATCAGTGCCCGGCTGGGTAAAATCATAAGTTAGGCTGCCGGTAACCATGCCCCCTCGCACGAACAACAGCAGCACCAAAAACTGATCGCCTTCTCGGGCCAGACCCAGCACATCTTGATCTTTGAAGCTGGAAGTGGCAATGCTCTGCCGTTCCAGGAGGCGGTTGATGGCGGCCAGTCGATCGCGGTGTATTGCCGCCTGCTCAAAATTCAGGTGCGCGGCCGCGGCCTCCATCTGGGCCCGCAACTGCCGCCGCAATTTTTTGTTCTGACCCTGCAGAAACCAGAGGGCTTCCTGAACTGCCTGGCGGTATTCTGCTTCAGAAACCAGGCCCACACAAGGGGCCAGACAGCGCCCTAACTGATAATTCAGGCAGGGGCGGGATCTTTTGGGGATGCCTTTATCCTTGCAGGTCCGCAGTCGAAAAGCCCGTTTCATGATCCGTAGGATTTCCCGGATGGCCACCGCGGACACAAAAGGGCCGAAATAACAGGCCCCATCGGTAGCAAAACGCCGCACCAGAGCCAGGCGCGGGAAGGGTTCCCGAAGGTCCAGGCGGATACACAAATAATTTTTATCATCTCGCAGCACCACGTTGAACCGGGGCCGGTGTTCTTTGATGAGATTGCGCTCCAGGATCAGGGCCTCAACCTCAGTAGGGGTAAGCAGGAAATCGACCTGAGCCATTTTCTGCAGCATCAGCGCGGTCTTGGGATCAGGCTGGCCCCGAGCCTTTAAGTAGGAGCTGAGGCGATGCTTGAGGTTTACTGCTTTACCGACATAAAGCACGCGCCCGGATTTATCTTTGAACAGATAAACCCCGCAACTGGTCGGAATCTGGGGTAAAGCCGCGGCCAACGCCGGGGATAAGGTCTCAGCCTTTGACATGGACAGCGATATCCTCTCTTTATTAGAATAACAGGGCAATCAAGCCTGTCAAGTCGATCCAGAAGGGAGCCGCCGATGACCTTTGCCATTCGCCCATTGGGACAGACCGGAGCGCAGGTAACACTCTTGGGCCTGGGCGGAGAAGGGGTATTGCGCACCTATGGCCAGGAGCGGGGCCAGGTGCGGTTTATTGGGGTAACCGGCCACCATGACCCGGCAGTGCTGCGCCGGGCTTTGGAACTTTATGAGTTCGACACCGTCCTGCTGCCAATTAACCCGGCCGAACCGCAATACCTCAGCTTTCTGCCTCTGGCCGGCGAGGCCGCGGCCCGCGGCTTGAGAGTGGTGGGGATGTAAGTGCTTTGCCGGGGATTGTTGCCCCAACTCCAGGTAGCGGAGTTGCGCCACTTGGTGACCTATGCCTTGAGTCAGCCGGTCAGCCTGGTGGTCATCGGGGCCGATTCCGTTCCCTAGGTGCTGGAACTTGCCGCCGCAAGGCGCGATTTCCACCCGCTCCCGGATACTGCGCAACGCTGCCTGGAAGAAGCCGTGGCGCCCTTTGCCCGCGGCCTGATGTATTATAAGCCCTAAGACGACATTACCACTCAGGCCAGAAAATAAAT
The DNA here is from genome assembly GCA_019309545.1 of Deltaproteobacteria bacterium. Taxonomy (NCBI): domain Bacteria; kingdom Pseudomonadati; phylum Myxococcota; class Myxococcia; species Deltaproteobacteria bacterium. The sequence continues at coordinate 17,078 of JAFDGA010000012.1, read as the reverse complement.
GAATGAGGTCAGAAGCAACAGCTATCGGGAGAGGGGGCCAAGGAACGGTCCCCCGGTCCTCCCCTCAAATTAACCTTTATTTTACCCAATTATCCAAATGGGCCAGCAGATGCCGGTTGAACTCGGTCGGGTTTTCCAAGTTAGTACAATGGGCCGACTGGGGGATGAGGTGGAGGACCGCATTTGGAATCTGGGCCTGTAAATATTTGGCCAAGCCGATGGGAGTGGCCTGATCTTCGGCTCCCACCAATATCAGAGTCCTGACGTCGATTAAAGGCAACAGCCAGCGATAATCACTGCTAAAGGTGGCAATGAGTCCTTGCCGGTAGGGACCCCGCCGGGTAGCCGCAGTTATGTCGATCAGTTCCTGGCGGAGCGCCGCCGGGGCTTCCCGCCGCAGGATTAGAAAGCTGAATAGCTGAGCCCAATCGCGCATCGACATACTATCCAGAAGTTGCAGGAATTCCCCCAGCCGCTGCGAATCAGGGAAAAATGCGGTGGTATCGGCCAGAATTAAGGATTTTACCTGGCCCGGGTAGCGGAGATAAAGCTCCAAGGCAATCATCCCCCCCATCGACAGACCGCAGAAATGGGCCTGTTCAAGGCCGAGCTTTGTCATCAGAGCGATGATATCATCGGCAAAAGTCCGGATGGTGATAGATTTCTCAGGCCGGTAGCCTGACTGCCCATGACTACGCAAATCCATGGCGATAGTCCGGCAATGGGGAGAAAGCTCCTCCATCTGGAAACGCCAGTTGGTAGCACTGCCGCCCAGGCCGTGAATGAAGATGAGCGGTTCGCCAGCACCTTGATCATAATAATTGAGTTCAATGCAGGGGGAGTGGAAAATGCAATCAATGGCGATTTTTTGCGGGGTCAGCATAGGCATCTTTACCTCGTGGAAAGGTTACGCAATTTAAGCAACTTGCCGGGTCGCCTCTAGGTACCTCAGGAAATATTCCAGTCAAATTCTGCCAGTAGGGGAAAATGGTCGGAGATTTGGCGGCCTCTTTTCGGGCGCACTACCTGGGCGGCTCGAGGTGCCAGTTTCTGGTTGACGTAGATATAATCAATCCGCAACAGCGGCAGGCGGGTGCTAAAAGTCCCACCCCGCCCATGCCCGACCTGATGCCAGACATCGGCCAGATGTTTGCGGAGGTAATGGGATACATAGCTCTGGGGCAAAGAGTTAAAGTCTCCAGCCACCAGGATAGGGAGAGCCTTATCTCCGCCCGGGGCGTAAAGGCGGGCCAGCAGACGGCGCATCTGAGCGGCCCGCTCGCGCGATAAATGGCCCAAGTGGACGTTGAATACCCGCAACGGCCCCCCAGGAGTAGCAATTTCTACCTCCAGGCAGCCGCGAGGGGCGCGGCGCAAAATGGTCAGATCATGATACCGGGTCTGGCGAATCGGCCAGACCGAGAGCACCGCATTCCCCAGGACTCCCCCGGTATGGTAGCGGACCGGGGCAAAAGCCCACCAGAAGCCCAGGTTTTTGCCGAGCCATTCCCCTTGATTCTCCCAGCCGAAGCGGGTGGGCCCCTGTTTGACTTCCTGTAAGCAGATCACCTGGGGACCAACGCTGCTCAATATTCCTACCAGGAATTGCATCTTCCGCTGGCCTTTGCCAAAACCGCCATGGATGTTATAAGTCATAGCCTTAAACAACAAAAATCATTTTCCTTTCAGGGCTTGTTTTCGGGAACCTCTCTGGAGAAAATTAAAAGTTTCTGGAATCTTTACTCCCCCGGAGGCCAAAGGAGCAGCCAACAGCAGACCTGAGGTCGGGGCAATGTGCAGCAACAGGCGATCAATGGTAGCCCGCATATACCAAGGAAATTCCGCGGCGGAGGCCGGGACTACGGTGTAAGCGAGGACAATGGCGGCTAGGTTTCCCAGAGTTACCAGACCCAGAAACATGGCCGGCGAGCAGAGAGCAGTCCGGCCCGACCAGACTAAGGTTAACATTACTACCGGCCAGAATAATCCAAAATAGGGAGGCCAGACCAGTGACTTCGACAGGTAAACGACGGCTTGCCAGAGTTGGGTCGGGAAGAACCCGCCCAGATGGCCGGCCCCCACATGCATTTGCTGCGTCAGGCAAAAATAGCGCCAGGGAAGGTAAAATAACAGGGATAGCAACCCTGCTCCGGCCAGGGAGGCGAATTTTTTTCCCTGGGCCAATGGCCGCAGCCAGAGCAGGGTGATCACCGCCGCGAGGAAGTTGATTAATACCAAGGGCCCCCCCTCATACTTACACCATAACATTCCGCCGCTAAAAATGCCCACCAGAATCATACTCCCCTTGGGGGTCTCTTCTTTGAGCCAGAGGAAAAGCAGACCAGCGGCTATAAAGGTATAGTAAGCCAGGGCCAGGTCGGCATAGGCAATAAACAGGTGAGTGATCAGGGTGGGGCCGTTTAACACCAGGAAGGCGGTAGCGAGCAGAGCTTCCCGGCGCTCGACCCTTAAGCGCCGCAAAAAACTGTAAAATATCAATATAAGGCACCCCCCCCAGAAGGGGAATAAGGCCTTGACCAGATGATCGATTATCCCACCCAGCCAGAAATAAAGATAGGCCATTGCCAGAGGCACCAGGTTGGGGTAATAATTATGGGCCTCAAATCCGGTTAAATCGATAGCCCGGCTTGAGTAAAAGGCCTTGGCCTTGAGCCCCCAGATGGTCACCGCATCCCAGGCCCACATGGGGTAAAGCAAGGCCCGGAGCAGGGCAAAGCCAAAAGTGAACATGAGCAGTGCCAGTAAAGCCCGGTCGATACCGGTCCAGCCAGCCCCGTAGCCCAGGGTAAGGAGCTTCCGGACCCCAGACCAGAGCTGGCGAAGATCATGTTTCCAGAGCAACCGCCGAGGGGTTAAAAACAGAGTGGGGGCAAGCCCCATTACCCAGGGTCCCAGCACCCAACCGAGGCCAAAGGGAATCCTGAAGAAAGTCAGGACCAACATCCACAGCGTCAGGGCCAGACCCCCCAGGCCGAAGCCCAGGGAGAACCGCTCCAGGCTGGTAAAGCCGGACTGGGTGGGAAGCAAGACTACCAGCAGGCCATAGCCCACCGACTCAATCGAGGCCAACCCCAGACCCAGCCACAGCAGGGTCAACAGGCCCTCAATCATAGTAGCCCCTGACCAGCAGTTGGGATCGGACCCGATAAACGGCCCCGGCGCTGGTTTCCAGCAAAGACTGAAAGCCCGGATGGCTGGGATTGTTCAGATAATATTGGGCCGCTGGTGGCATATCACCGCGCACAATCAGATAAGCGGCCTGTTCCCGGATCAGGCGATTAAACAGCGGCGTCGGGGTGATATGCGGTGGCAACAGCACATGACGGCGAGGATAAAGCAGGTAGCGGACCTCATTTTCCTTCCCGGCCTCATATTTGTCTAAAAAAACATACGTGGCGGAAGCTGGAATAATCTCCTGAATTTCGGTTAGCCCTTGAAAAAAAGGCTCTTGTTGACGAACGGCAGCGCCGACCTGTCCGGCCAGCAGGCGCTGGACTAGATCCCGGCCCTCCGGAGCGAACCGCCACCCCAGCCAGCCGATCTGCGCCAGCCAGAGAGCCAAAATTGTAATAACCGCCCACCCGCCGCGGCTACCATAGTTTCGGCGCATGACTAATCCCACCAGCGAAACCTAATGATATGGAACAACGCCGCGATGCCATCCCGCCAGGTAATCTTTTTGCCGTGGTCGTAATCCCGGCCGTCATAAGAGATCGGCACCTCGTAAATCCGGCAGCGTTTTTTGGCGACCTTGGCGGTCAACTCTGGTTCCACCCCGAAACGGTTGGACTTGATCTGGATGTCCTTGATGATCTCCGCCTTGAAGGCCTTGTAACCGGTCTCCATGTCACTCAGATTGAGATTGGTGAACATATTGGAGAGGGTGGTAACCACTCGGTTACCCAGATAATGCCAGAAAAATAACACCCGGTGGGGAGCGGCCCCGATCAGCCGGCTGCCAAACACCACGTCGGCTAAACCCTTTTCAATCGGCTCCAGCAACACCGGGTAATCACTGGGGTTATACTCCAGGTCGGCGTCTTGAATTATCACCACGTCCCCGCTTACTTGAGCAAAGCCGGTGCGCAGCGCCGCGCCTTTACCCTGATTCCGTTGATGATAAAATATTTTCAGGTTATTAGAGGTCTGAGCCAGCCGGTCCAGAATCTCCCGAGAATTATCGGTGGAGGCATCGTCCACCACGATGATCTCTTTATCGTAGGGGGTTGCCTGGATGCGCCGCATAATCTCTTCTAAGGTATTCTGCTCATTATAGACCGGGACCACAATGCTTAGTTTCATCGAAAGGGTTTCTCCTCTTGGCTTAAACCAGAGAATAAGGCGCAATCATCCTTAACTTGTCTGAATTATATATATTTCTAATATACCGTCATTGCTGTCAAGTACTTCTAATTTTCGGTTGACAGGCAAAGAATAGTTGTGGTAATGACTGAAAGGTCATTTTATTGACTAAATATCCACTTTACTTATCGCTAAAACATGAAGTTTCCCAAAAATGCCTCTAAAAAACAGGTCTTGGGAGAATTTCGAACAGTGGCCATCATCGCCGCGGCCAAACAGGTGATTGCTGCCAAAGGTTTTGCCGCCACCACCATGGATGAAATTGCCGAGGCCGCGCAGATCGCCAAAGGGACTATTTACCTCTATTTCAAGAGTAAGGATGATCTCTTTCAGGCAGTAATTTTCAGTATCATGAAGAATTTGGTCGCCCAAGTACAAGAGATCCGAGCGAGCTTCAGACCGCCGCGGGAAAAAATTCACCAAATTCTTAAAGTTATGTTGGAAAACCTGGAAGCCGAGCAGGCGTTTTTTCGGGTTTACGTCAGTGAATTTCCCTGTCTGCTGCCGCGCCCGGCCGACGGCACCACTACCGTCATTGATCTCGACCAGGACTTTGTGGCGGCTATTGCTGCGGTGCTGGCGGAAGGAATGCAGACCGGAGATTTTATTTCCCAAGAGCCTCGTAAGGTAGCCTATGTGCTGCGCGGTATGACCCGGGCGCTGGCGATCCATAAGATGGTCGAGCCTTCCTCCCAGTCACTGCTGGAGTCTTTGCCCTTGCTCTCCAATCTGGTCCTGCAGGGTCTGGCCCCAACCCTGGAGAAGCCAGAGTCTGGCCACCAGAGGCCGAAATGAGTCAGTCTTATCAATGCATGTTGGCCCTGGTCTGTTCGGTACTGATTGCTCTGGCCGGTTCGGTCCGGGCCGCAGAGACCGAATTGCCGCGGTCACCACTAAATCTGGAAGAGGCGCTCAACCTGGCCTGGAAGAAAAATGCCAGTCTGAAGGTCAGCCGGCTGGAGCAACTGATCGCCGGGCAGGAGGTGGTGCGGGCCCGTTCCGGGTATTTACCTAAAGTCGATGCCCGGACGACCCATACCTTTTACGATGATCCGGTTAAATTTCGGGGTATGGAGATCGGCGGCCCCGGCGGCACCTTTACCTTTTCCATGACCGACCGAAACTTCTGGTCTAATCGGATAACCGTTGATCAGACCATCTATGATTTCGGGGCAACGGGTTCGCGTTATCGCCAGTCAGTACTAGGAGAGGAAATCGCCCGGTTGAACACCGGCAATACCCGGGATGAAATCTTTTTCCAGGTGGCCCAGCTCTATTTCCAAGTACTGAGGGCTGAAAAGCTGGTAATCGTAGCCCGACAAGAAGTGGTGCAGCTTCAGGAGCACCTCAAGGTGGCCCAGGATCTCTATGAATTCGGGTTAGTCACCTTCAATGATGTTCTTCAGGCCCAGGTGGCTTTGGCCGATGCCCGGCAACAATTGATCCGCGCCCAAAATACGGTGGTTAATACTCGGGCCGCGTTCAATAAACTTTTGGATCTGCCGGTAGATCATCCTACCCGGCTTCAGGAAGAGAGCGGCATAACTCTGCCGACCTGGAATCAGCAGGAAGCCACCGAACTGGCCCTGGGACAGCGCAGTGATCTCAAAGCTGCCAATCGCCGGGTATTGCAAGGGGAAAAAGGGGTGACCAAGGCTCGGGCGGGTTATTACCCCCGGCTTTTTGCCCAGGCCGGCCATATCTATGAGCAAAATGATCTGACTGTCCATGATAGTCAATATTTTGCCATCTTGGGATTGCAATGGAATCTGTTCTCCGGACTGGATACCCGCGCCCAGGTAGCTCAGGCCCACCAGCGACTGCAGCAACTGCTGGTCCAGAGGCAGGATCTGGCTGAACAGGTGAAATTGGAGGTACAAACCGCTTACCTGGCCCTCAAGGAGACCGCCGAGCGCATTGGGGTAACCAAAGATGCCGTGGCCCAGGGCGAGGAAAACCTGCGTCTCAACCAGGAACGCTATAAGGAACAAGTAGGCACAGCTACCGACGTGATTGACGCTCAGACCTTGCTGACTCGTGCCAGGGTTAATTATTTTAATGCCATTTTTGACCATCAGATAGCCAAGGCCCAGATGTTACGGGCTATGGGGCGCATTAATGGTTTGGCGGCCAACGATGACTTGACCGCTAACGGCCAAAAACATGGTAGAAAAAGAACCGACCAGTAAAAAAACCGGCGGCAAGACCAAGAAGATCGTAATCCTGGTAGTGATCTTGCTCTTAGCGGTCGGGGGGGGGGTGGCCTACTGGTGGTATAGTCGGATCTATGTGTGGACCGACAATGCCTATGTGTCCGGCCATCTGGCAGTCATTTCTCCCAGAGTCTCCGGTCGGGTGGCGGAAGTTCTGGTCTCGGATAATTGGTTTGTAAGCCAGGGTCAAACCCTGGTCAGGTTGGACCCCACCGATTTTGAAGTGGCGGTGCAGCAAAGCCAGGCAGCTTTGGAACGGATTCGTGACGAAGTAGCCCAGAAATATATTGCCGTGGCCGCGGCCCAGGCCCACATCGCCAAGGCCCAAGCCAATTTTGGTAAAGCTACGACGGACCAGAACCGTTACCAAAATCTGTATCAGCGCCGGACCATCTCCAAAGAAACGCTGGATCGCACCCAGACCAACTATAAAGTGACCCGGGCCGAACTGGCCGCGGCGAAAGAAGAATACCGTCAGGCCTTAGCCGCCATTGGCGGCTCTGTCAAAATCCCCAAGGAAGAACAACCCGCGGTGAAAGAAGCGCAGGCCAAGCTGCAACAGGCCCGACTTAACCTCCAATATACCACCATCACGGCTCCCTTTGAAGGGTACGTAACCAAGAAGAATGTCGAACCGGGCAACTGGGTCAATCCCGGCCAGGCTCTGATGATGTTAGTGCCGCTAGAATATGAGGAGGTGTGGATTGAGGCCAATTATAAAGAGACCCAGCTTACCCATGTCCACCTGGGGCAACCAGCGGAAATTGAAGTAGACACCTATCCGGGAGTTACCTTTCGGGGCCGGGTTGACTCCATCATGGCCGGTACGGGAGCGGTGTTCTCGCTGTTGCCGGCCGAAAATGCCACCGGCAACTGGGTCAAAGTGGTTCAGCGCATTCCGGTTAAAATTACCTTGGTCCCGCCGATACCCAAAGATCGGCCCTTACGCATCGGCATGTCGGTCATTGCCACCATTGATACTCGGGATCGGACCGGCCCGAGGCTCCTTAATCGCCAGTTACAAAAATTAGGGAAATTACCGAAATTATCGGCCCGATAGGAAGGGACCCATGTACCGCAAAATCTTGGTGGCCACCGACGGCTCGGAGCACGCCCGGCGAGCCGTGGAGCGGGCGGCTTGTCTGGCCCGCTATACCCAAGGTCAAGTAACGCTGGTTACGGTTCTTCGTTTACCCACATCTTATTTGCTAGCCCTGGGCAGTAGCATCGGTATGGGGTCGGAGCCTTGGGCCGCGCTCCAGCGTGCCAGTGAGAGGATCTTGGAGGCAGATCTGATCTTTCTGTTGAAACAGGGAATTACAGCTGCGAGGGAAATGAAGGTAGGTAATCCAGCACACGAAGTACTGCGGCTGGCTCGGGAAGGAAGATTTGACCTGATCATTGTCGGCCGCCGCGGTCGCGGCTTAACCGAATCATATTTCTTGGGGAGTGTTTCGGATCGGATCAGCCATGAGGCTCCCTGCGATGTCCTGATTGTCCAGTGATTGGAAGCCTAAAGGACCACCGATGACCGGAGAACCGGCTGCACCAGAGACGGATAATCAGAGTCCCAGCCGCCAAGTTAATAAGTGGCTGATTACCATCGCGGTGATGGCCGGCACCTTCATGGAAATCGTCGACACCACGGTGGTGAATGTGGCCCTGCCCCATATGGCCGGCAGCCTGTCCGCCAGTGTCGATGAAGCGACCTGGGTATTGACCTCCTATCTGGTCTCTAATGCCATCGTGCTGCCCATTACCGGCTGGTTGGCCGCCCTGTTTGGCCGCAAGCGCTTTTTACTCCTTTGCCTGGCTCTTTTTACCGGCACCTCGGTTATGTGCGGCGCCGCCCCCAACCTGGGCTTCCTCATTTTATTCCGCATTTTTCAGGGCATTGGCGGTGGGGCCTTACAGCCTATTTCCCAGGCCATCTTGCTGGAAACCTTCCCGCCCCGGGAGCGAGGCATGGCCATGGCCCTCTGGGGGATCGGGGTAGTGATCGCCCCCATTGTCGGCCCGGTGTTGGGAGGTTGGATCACTGACAATTATAGCTGGCGCTGGGTGTTTTACATTAACCTGCCGATCGGGATTTTCTCACTGATCATGACCTTTTTCTTTATCTTTGACCCGCCGTATATCCGAACTCAGCGGGCCGGACGGATCGATTATTTCGGCCTGGGCCTTCTCTGTGTCGGCCTCGGGGCGCTCCAGATCGTGCTGGATAAAGGCGAACGGGAAGACTGGTTCTCGTCGGCATTTATCGTCCGGTTGTCGATTACTGCAATAGTTGCCCTGGCAGTGCTGATCTACTGGGAGCTTAAGACCCGTGAGCCAGTGGTTGATCTACGTCTGTTCAAGGAAAAAACCTATGCCTTGGGCGTCACCATTATGTTTTTCTTCGGTTTTGCCCTCTATGGCAGCATTGTCCTCTTACCGTTGTATCTTCAGACCCTGATGGGTTATGACGCCACCCTGGCCGGTATGGCGCTGGCTCCCGGGGGCTTGGGCTCTTTGCTGATCATGCCGGTGGTGGGACGCTTAACCACTATGGTGGACAACCGGATTCTGATTGGCCTGGGGCTGGTAATCAATGGTGTGGCCATGTACATGATGTCTAATTATAATCTTCAGCTTGATTTCTGGCATGCCATGCTGCCACGCTTTATTCAGGGCTTTGGCTTGGGGATGACCTTTGTCAGTCTGACGACGGTTACCATGTCCAAAATCTCCCAGGAACGCATGGGTAATGCCACCGGCATGTTCAATCTGCTGCGCAATCTGGGAGGCAGTTTCGGCATTGCCACCGTGGTTACCCTGCTGTCCCGGCGCAGCCAGTTTCACCAGTCTCGACTAGTGGAGCACATTAACCCCACCTCCATCAATTTCCAGCAATGGGCGGCCAGGGTGCAGGAATGGTTCGGCACCTCGGGAGGGGTTGAAACCGGGTTATTAGACCGCCAGTGGCTGGCCGCCTTATATCAAGAGGTGCTGCGCCAGGCCAATATGTTGGCCTTCTGCGACGATTACTGGCTGTTGACCATTATTTTTGCCCTGCTCATTCCTTTAGTCCTACTGATGCGGCGTCAGGATCCCCGGGCCGGACTCAGGATTAGAAGAAAATTAGATAATATTTAGAATATTACAGATCTTATCCTGTCACAAAGTCGCCCCGAACAGAAAAAATGGTTGTATATCCTGCCAGAAAGCGATAAAGATTGTCTATAATGGGAGTAAATTTATTGTATTTTCAAAATAGTCGCAAAGATCATTCGCTTTCGGCTTGAGGAAAGCATCCATTGGTCATGAACCTATTCAGCGGGTTTTTATAATATTTTTAGGGAGATTGGAGATGAACCAGAAAGCTCAGGCCCTGCGATATCTATTTGCTCAGCCAGGTATTATCCAGGTGGCCGGAGCCCATAATGGCTTAGGGGCGCGATTGGTAGAAGCCGCGGGATTCGAGGCTATCTGGGCCAGTGGTTTGGAAATCTCGGCCTCGTACGGAGTTCCCGATGCCAATATCTTGACCATGACCGAATATCTGGAAGCCGCTCGTAATATCAACGAAACGACCTCTTTGCCGGTCATTGCTGATTGCGATACTGGTTACGGCAACTCCAGCAATGTCATCCGCCTGGTCAAGAAATATGAAGCGGCTGGCATCGCCGCCATCTGTCTGGAAGATAAGTGTTTTCCCAAAATGAACAGTTTTATTACCATTAACCAGGAACTGGCCCCAGTGGCTGAGTTTGTCGGCAAGATTCTGGCAGCCAAAAATGCCCAGTGCTCATCGGACTTTATGGTTATCGCCCGCACCGAGGCCTTGATTGCTGGCTTTGACCTGGAAGAAGCCTGGCGACGGGCTGAGGCTTATGCTGAGGCCGGAGCTGATGCCATCCTGATTCACTCCAAGGTTAACAATCCTAGAGAAATCCAGGCCTTCATGGCCGGTTGGGGCAGGCCCCTTCCGGTTATTGTGGTACCTACCAGTTATCCACAAGTGACCATTGAGGAATTGGCCGCCTGGGGGATTAAGATGGTGATCTACGCCAACGCTGGCATCCGGGCCGCGGTTCGGGCCATGACCAAGGTGTTTCAGACCCTAAAGCAGGCTGGCTCCTTACAGGCTGTAGAGCCTGAGCTGACTCCTTTAAGCCGTATCTTTGATCTACAACAGATGACCCGCTTTCGGGAAGACCAAAAGAAATATCTGCGCCACATCGACGATGATTATGCGGTGATCATTCCCGCTGCCGGTCATACTCAGAGTGATGATACCCTAAACCAGCTATTGGAAGAACGGCCGGTGGCCATGTTGGATCTGAACGGGAAGCCGCTCTTGAAACGCAATGTGGAGAGTCTGCGCCAGCTTGGTCTGAATAATATTGTGGTGGTGACCGGCTACAAGGGCGACCTGATCAATTTGGAGGGTATTACAACCATCTTCAATGCGGAATTTAATCAAAGTCATATCTTGCATTCCATCATGACCGCCCGCGACTATTTTGCCCCCCAGAACCTGATAATTTATTCGGATATATTGTTTGAACCTGGCATTATCCAGAGGCTGCTGGCCCATCCTGGGGATCTGGTTCTGGTAGTCGATGATTCTTTTGCCAATTTTTCACCAGCCACCAAGAACCTGGATCTGGTGGTGGCCCAACAGAAACCCTACCAGGGCAAGCGCCGTCTACTGGAGCATAATCATAATCAGGCGGTACGCATTGGCCAGCAAAGTATTGCTGCGGATGAGGCCGATTACGAATTCATTGGTATTGCCAAAATTTCTGCCGCCGGCGGGCGCGCCTTGAAAGCAGTCTATGATGACTGCGCTTCGCTTTATAATAACCGCCCTTTTCACGAGGCCCCTACTTTCCTCCGGGCTTCTTTTACTGATCTGCTGCAAGAGATGATCGATCGCGGCTTTCCAGTGATCCTGATGGAGGTCAATTCCGGTTGGATGGAAATCCAGACTTTTGCGGATTATCGTCAGGCCTGTCGTCTGTTCTCCAACTGCCGCCCGTCAGATTCAGGAACTTTAGGGCAAGACAAAGACCGGCTCAGCTCCTTAGAAAGCCAGTTTCCTGATGGAACCAGGCAAAGACACCAGCAATGTGGACAGTTGATAAATTATTAAAATTGCTTAGCGATCTGGGCTGGGGCCCTTATATCGGGGTTCCCTGTTCCATCCTGAAACCGCTTATCAGCCATCTGCAAGCTGACTCCACTTTAACCTATATTGCCGCCACCAGCGAAGGCGAGGCCATGGGTATTGCCGCTGGCTGGACTTTGGCAGATTACCGACCGGTCATTTTGATGCAAAACTCGGGGTTGGGGAATGCCGTCAATCCTCTAACCTCACTGCAGCTCATTTACCGGCTGCCCTGTCTGCTGATGGTTTCCTGGCGGGGGGAGCCGGGCCGTCCGGATGCTCCCCAACACCAGTTGATGGGACAGATTACCCCGTCTTTGTTGTCACTGCTGGGGCTTCCGTCAGAGGTTTTAAGTGGCGACCCTCAGGCCGACCAGGCCAAAGTCGAACATCTCCACCGGGAGATGGTGTCTCACTCCTCGCCGGTAGCCCTGATTGTAACCCGGGGAACCATATCTCCCGGAATCGAATCTAAATCTCCGGGGCGCTATCCTCTATTACGTCGGGAAGCAATTGATCTGCTCATGGAAGTCTTGGGGGGCCAGGCCGCAGTAGTGGCCACCACCGGCAAGATTTCCCGGGAACTCTGTGCCCTTAGCGACAGGACGCACAACTTCTATATGGTAGGCTCCATGGGTTGTGCCAGTGCCTTGGGCCTGGGACTGGCCCTGGCTCAACCCGAGCGCCGGGTAGTGATTGTCGATGGTGATGGCGCCTGTCTGATGAAGCTGGGTAATGTGGCCACTATTGGCCACTATCGGCCCCGAAATTTAATTCATCTGGTGCTGGACAACGAATCTTATGATTCCACCGGGGGGCAGGCCACCGTTTCCAGCACCATCCCTTTGGAGGGCGTAGCTCGAGAAGCCGGGTATGCCACCGCCCGGCGGGTGGAGGCCAGCCAGGACTTAAGGGAGCAATTGCAATATGCCCTGGCTTATCCCGGTCCACATTTTTATTTAGTCAAAGTGGCTTCGGGAGCAGCGACCGACCTGGAGCGCCCCCGACTGTCCCCGGTCCAGCTGAAAGAACGCTTTATGGCCTTTGTCAGCCGACCGCCGGAGGCCGCGGCATGATTACTGTAATCTTAAGCGCGGGAGTGGGCCGACGTTTGGCCCCGTTGACCGATAGCTTACCCAAGGCCTTGATTGACATCGGCGGCCGCCCCTTGCTAGGGCACATGTTACACGCCTTACGCCAGTACGGCCTGACCGAAGTGGTGCTCGTTGTCGGCCATCAGCGGCCGTTAATGGAGGCCGCGGTAAACCACCACCGGGACGGGCAAAGAATATATTTGGTTTATAATGAGCGGTTTGCCGATTCCGGTAGCCTGTATTCATTATGGCTGGCGCGGGCATATCTTAAGGAGGCCTTTGTCTTCATGGATGCGGATCTGTTGTTTAATCCCCAGATCCTGGCTGGTCTGGAGGCCCAGCCGGATAAAAGTTGCCTATTGGTAGGTCCCTTAACAGAGGATAGCGGCGAGGAGGTCAAGGTCTATCACCACCAGGGCCAAGTCAACGCCATTGGCAAAAACCTTAAAACTGAGGGGACACTGGCCGGAGAGGCGTTGGGGATTGTCAAGATCGCCGCCCCTGAGGTGCCTCTGGCCTTAGAGCTGATGGCCGAACTGGTACAAGCAAACCAACAGGCCGAACATGAGGAGCTGTCCCAAGCCCTGGCACAGCATCAGCGTATCTGGGTGCAAAATATCGGCGATTTGAGTTGGTTGGAGATTGATTTCCCCGAGGATGTCATCCGGGCCCGCGAGCTTGTCTGGCCCGCCATTCAACAACAATTAACCTCAAGGGCATCCTGGTCCGGTTAACCAAAGTCTGTAAGATTGCTGGACTAGCAAAGAGGTGATACCGTGAAGGTGTGAGGAGCCTAAAGCCCGCGGCGTAAAAATTAACCACTGGAGACCCCGTTGATATCCGTAGCGCGCAAAATTCTGTTGAATCCGGGTCCGGCGACCACCACTGATACGGTCAAAGCCGCCTTGGTAGTCCCTGACATCTGCCCCCGAGAACAGGAATTCGTCGAGGTGATGCGCCAGGTGCGCCAAGACCTGGTCCAGATCGCTGGAGGCGATGTCGACTTCCATACTTGTGTATTATTGGCTGGTTCCGGCACCGCGGCCATGGATGCGGTGCTCAATTCGGTGATCCCCCCAAATCGAGGTGTGGCCGTGATCAACAACGGGGCGTATGGGGCCCGCCTGGCTGAAATTGCCCGTTGCTACCAATTGCCCTTGGTGGAGATCAATTTTGCCTGGGGGGCATGGCCAGACCTCGAACTTATCGATCAAACAATTCAATCCAACCCGGAAATCAGCCACCTGGCCTTGGTGCACCATGAGACCAGCACCGGAATGCTAAATCCTCTTCCTGAGATCGCCGCGCTGGCCCAAGACCGGGGCCTGAGCCTGATTGTTGACGCCATCTCCAGTCTGGGCGGAGTACCGGTTGATGTTCGGCAGCAGCACATTGATTATCTGTTATGCACCTCGAATAAATGCCTCCAGGGTATGGCCGGTCTGAGCTGGGTGATTTGCCGCCGCGAGGCATTGGAACAAAGTGGTGAGCTGCCGGGTCGGTCCTATTATCTCAATCTTTATCAGCAATGGCGCCATTTTGAGGCCAATGGCCAGATGCGCTTTACGCCGCCGGTGCAAGTGGTCTATGCCCTGGCCCAGGCCATCCGCGAGTACCTGGCGGAAGGGGCGGAGAACCGCTTCAGGCGCTATCGCCAGAATTGGCAGACCCTGGTTGCCGGCCTCCATCAGCTCGGATTTAAAACATTGCTCCCCGAGGCGCAGCAGTCCCCTCTGCTTACTACCGTCCTGGAGCCGGATGATCCCCATTACCATTTTGGCCGACTGCATGACGCCCTTTATCAACGTGGATTTACTATTTATCCAGGGAAGTTAAAGAATGACCGAACCTTTCGCCTGGCTAATATGGGGGCGATCAATCCTGAAGATATCAAGGAGTTCTTAGCGGCCCTCCGGGAAGTGCTGGAAGAGTTGCAAATCAAAGTTATTTAAAGGACTGCCTATGGTTGAGGAAGCCGTTATCCTGATGCCGGAGGAAAAACTTAACTGCCTACCCTCCTATCTGTTTGCCCCGGTAGCCGGTGTACCACTGCTGCAGCGGGAACTCTTTGGCCTCTGGCGGGCCGGCATCACCTCGGTAACCATTATGGTGCCGCCTGCCGCCCAACCCGACCTGGAGCGGCACTTATCGCAAGTCCTAAAATTAACTGAAAATATTAAGGTTATTTCCGATTGGGAGACTTTATGGGCCCAGACTCTGAACGGGACTAAGGATAATCCCCGCTTGGCGGTCCTGGCCAATATCCTGGCTGATCCGCGATTTTTAGCCAGATTGGTTAATTACCCGGTGCCGCCGGGAAAGCTGGCACTGGGGTTGATGGAATCACCTGACCCCGCCCAAGGGAATAAAGATCAAGAAAGGGCAAAGCGGATCTCATATCCTGTCATACTGAAGGATGGCCTGGTGACTTCACTTGGTTTCTCGGACTCAGCCAACGGGCTCCAAGCTGCTGGTTTGGTGCTGTTTTCCCCCACCGCCTGGCAGAATTGGCAACATTGGCAGCAAGGCCATAAAAAGCCATTAGATTCGTTCTTATCGGACCCCGAAACTCCACTTTTCGCCTATCTATCCCAGCAGGTTAGGGAAAATCGGGTGTTAGGAGTGGTCAGCGATCCGGTTTATATTTCTGCTATCCATCATGATCGGGACCGGGCCGAAGCCACGGCCCGTCTAATCGCTGCGGCCGATGGCTCCCCTTTAGGTGATGGTCGCCTGGAAACTACCTTGAATCGGACCATGGCCCGGAAACTTTTGCCCTGGGTGCTGGCCTCCTCGGTGACTCCGAATCAGATCACGGCGGCCAGTCTGTTGCTTGGTCTGGTGGCGTCCCTGGGATTTGCCGTCGGCACTTATGAAGCCTCCCTGGCTGCTGGCCTATTGCTGCCTCTGGTCATGGTGCTGGATTGCCTGGATGGTATGGTGGCCCGACTGAAGTTTCAGGAATCGGGGCTTGGGGCCAGACTCGATCTTTATGGCGACACCATCCTAAATCTGATTATTTTTTGGGGAATTGCGGTGGGCCAATATCGGGCTTCGGGACATCCTCTGTTCCTGGGCTTGGGTCTGTTGCTGACCCTGGGTTATCTGGCCTGTTGGTGGTTGTTAGATATCCCGGAGGTCCGGCATTGGGATCCGGCCCATTCGCCCCTCGGGGCTCGCCTGTGCCCCTCAAAGCTCAAAAAGGCCGGCAAATTCCTGGAGGAGGCAGTCAGTCGGGACTTTTTCTATATTATCCTGTTGGGTGCTCTGATTAACTGTCTGGATTATCTTTTTATCGGCATTGCGGTGGGCACCAATGTCTTCGCTCTGTTCCTGTTTAAACGGCAACGGCATGGCCAAGTTTAAAATCATACTGGTGGTCCTATCCACCCTCCTACTGTTCTGGATGCTCCAAGCCGTGGGCTGGGACGCCATCGGGCGACATCTGCGGCTGGTGGGATGGTATTGGCCCCTGATTCTCCTGCCCTATTTACTGGTCAATCTGCTGGACGCCATTTCCTGGCGCTTGACCATTGACTCCCCTCCAGAGGCAGTCACCCTTTGGCATCTGTTTTTTAACCGTCTGGCCGGAGAGGCCATCAATGTCCTCACCCCCACGGCCAGCCTCGGAGGTGAGCCTTTGAAGGCCATGATGTTGCAAAAAAGGGGAGTATCCTTAACCAATGCCACCGCCTCTGTAATTATCAGCAAGGGCATTCTGGTGTTGAGCCTGGTGGCTTATATACTTTTGGGTCTGGCCCTGGCCCCTTTTCTGTTTATGTTGCCGTCCCACTGGCTATTGTTGCTTATCCTGGCCGCTCTGGGTTTGGGACTGGCCGGATTGATCTTTGTCTTAGGACAGAAACATGGACTATGCCAGATGGGTATGAAGTTATGCCAGAAAATCAGATTTGTGCCCCGGATTTTACAGGACCAAGAAGCAGCCCTGTGCCGCCTCGACGCCCAGATGACAGCCTTTTACCAGCATCATCGCCGGAAGTTTTATCTGGCCCTGGGATTTTTCCTGCTGGGCTGGCTCTGCCATGGCCTAGAGGTATATCTCATTTTTTATTTAATAGGCCAACCGCTCAGCTTAGTGACCGCCCTGTGTCTTGATGCCCTGGCGATTCTGATCACCTCGCTGGCCTTTTTTATTCCCGGCAATCTGGGGGTTCAGGACGGAGGCAATATCTTATTGACCATGGGACTCCACCTGGGGGCCATTCTGGGGGCCAC